>CAUTVM010000014.1:0-27929 GCA_963541855.1 uncultured Erysipelotrichaceae bacterium | reverse complement strand
GATCATAAAGTCTTTGCAGTTCCCTTTCGTTTTCTTTCGCCGTTTCCATCAGCTCTTCCAGCTGCTGAATACCTTTTTTGTAATCGGATTGATCAATGAATATGGCTATCTCCTGAATCTTTTGACCGTATATTGCATATTGCGCCAGAAGGGCTTTGATGTCATGGTCATTTCCATCATATTCATTTTGATAATTCGCAAACATATCGCCCACTTTTCGATATTCTTTTATCCACTCTTTTTCGCAAATGTCAGGTGCATCATATAAACTGAAAAGATATGCTTCATCCGCTTTCATTCTTTGCAGAATCAATTGTTCAGGCGTCCTTGCCGGCATGGAAGGAATGTTTTCTTCCTTTCTTTGACCACAGCTTTTTAACAGTAACAGCAAAAGGATGACAATACCGATTAAAACAACTGCCAAAAATATTTGCTTAAAAGACAATGATCTTCGCTTCATCCGCTTTCCCGCTTTCGAAAGTTCTTTTGCACTTTTATTATACGAAATATGTGAAGCAAACCGCAATAAATGATATGCTGACACATTTCTTAATCTGAACTTTATGTCCTTTCTGTTACGCTTTCAAAGCCCAACAGAAAGGACCATTTTATGCAAAACATCAAGAAGAAACATCCTATCTTTATTCTGCTGCTGTGTGTGCTGATCACTTTCAGTTTTATTCCTATCATCAATATTCTGTACATGGCTCTATCGGCTATGCTTACAGCGACCAATGCCGGCTGGCTGAAATGGATTCTATTGAGCAAAGACATGAACCGCTTCGATTCCATCCGCTGTATGCTTATGATTATTCCTTCCATATTCATTTATCGTCATCTGCAAAAACAATCTGCTGCCGGCACATTAAACTGGTCTTTGCCAAAAGGAAATCTCTATAGCATTTTGACAGGTATCGGTTTTTGCGGCATCGCTTTTCTGTGGATTCAATTTGCCGAAAAATTTCTTTCCAAAAGCGAATGGATACACAAAAGTCTGCTGGCCATGTCAGATACCGTTATAGAACCGACGCTGCCGGAATTTCTTCTATTGATTCTGGCCGCCGGCATTCTGGTTCCGATTCTGGAAGAACTGTTGTTTCGAGGCATTATCTTTTCCATGCTGGAAAAAATCAAGAAAGGATGGTTTGCGGTTGTCGTTTCCGCCCTTCTGTTTGCCTTTGCGCACATGAACCTGATCCAAGGCGTCTATACCTTTATAATGGGTCTTATTTCCGGATTCATTTATCTTAAAACCAAAGATTTGCGCTGGACAATTCTCATGCATATGACCATCAATACGATTTCCGCTTTCACTTCACTTGCATTCATGCAGGCATATCTGCCTATATGGAACCTGTTTACCGTTATCATGATCATTCCCGTCCTGCTTTGGATGTGGAAATGGAGCGATCAGGCTGAAAAGACGGCATAATCCGCCTGCTTCTTTTGCAGATTTCTCTCAGGCAGGGAAGTCTGCTTTTTTTATCCCATAATCTCACATTGTGTTTTTAAGCGCTCTGCATTCACGTATGCTAAACTACATATACAAAAGAGAGGTGTCATGCTATGAACAACATTGAAGATCGCAATGACCCAAAGCGCAAAAAGCCCGTATTCTATTACTACGCGATCGTTTTACTGATATTGGTATTAATGAATTTATTCGCCCTTCCCGCATGGCGGCAGGCAGAGGTCAAGGAAGTGGACTATGGAACATTCATAACCCAAACCAATAACAAAGAAATCAAAGAAGTACAGATTGAAGAAAACCAGATTCTCTTTACTAAAAACGGCGAAAAAGATCAGATTTATAAAACCGGAATTATGAATGACCCCGAGCTGACACAACGCCTATATGCATCAGGCGCGAAATTCTCCTCAACGATCATTCAGAAGCAGTCGCCGATTATTTCTTTCTTATTAGGATGGATTGTTCCGCTTCTCTTCTTCTATTTCATGGGTAATTTCTTCATGAAACGCATGCAGGAAAAAGGCGGCAATTCCATGATCTTCAATATCGGAAAATCAAATGCCCGCGTTTATGTCAAATCCCAGACCGGCATCCGTTTTAATGACGTAGCCGGAGAAGATGAGGCAAAAGAATCACTGCAGGAAATCGTCAACTACCTGCACGATCCCGGCGTTTACAAGACGATCGGCGCCGCCATGCCGAAAGGCATCCTGCTTGTCGGCCCTCCCGGTACCGGAAAAACAATGCTGGCCAAGGCTGTGGCCGGCGAAGCGAACGTTCCCTTTTTCTCCATGAGCGGTTCTGAATTTGTTGAAATGTTTGTCGGTATGGGCGCTTCTAAAGTACGTGACCTCTTCCGGCAGGCAAAAGAAAAATCTCCCTGTATCGTGTTTATTGATGAAATCGACGCGATTGGCGGTAAGCGCATGTCGGGCAATATCGGCGGAAATGACGAACGAGAACAGACGCTCAATCAGCTGCTCACCGAGATGGATGGCTTTGAATCCAACAGCGGCGTGGTCATTCTGGCGGCAACCAATCGCCCCGAATCTCTGGATCCGGCATTATTACGTCCCGGGCGCTTCGATCGCCGAATTCCGGTTGAACTGCCGGATTTGAAAGGACGCGAAGAAATTCTGAAAGTGCATGCCAAAAAGATCAAGACCGAAGCAGACATCAATTACAATGTCATCGCCCGCATGGCATCCGGCGCTTCCGGTGCGGAATTGGCCAATGTAATCAATGAAGGCGCTTTGCGCGCAGTACGCAATGGACGCTCCGCCGTTTCCCAGCAAGACCTGGAAGAGTCTATTGAAACGGTTATTGCCGGATATCAAAAGAAAAATGCAATTCTGACCGATGAAGAGAAAAAACGCGTTGCCTATCATGAAGTCGGACATGCGTTAGTAGCGGCCTTACAGACACACAGCGCCCCAGTCCAGAAGATCACCATTATTCCCCGTACCTCCGGAGCTTTGGGATACACAATGCAAATTGAAGAAGGCAATCACTATCTTTATACACAAGAAGAACTGATGGCGGAAATCACCACGCTGACAGGCGGGCGCAGTGCGGAAGAAGTCATTTTCAACAACGCCTCCACCGGCGCGGCCAATGACATTGAAAAAGCGACAAAAATCGCCCGGGCCATGATCACACGATATGGCATGTCTGAAACCTTTGATATGGTCGCCATGGAACAGGTACAAAATCAATATCTTGGCGGTGATACAAGTCTGACCTGTTCCCAGACTACAGCGGCTGATATTGACCGCAGAGTGATCGACCTCATCAAACAGGCACATGAAAACGCCCGGAATATGTTGCTGAAAAATCGACAGAATCTGGAACGTATTTCAGAATTTCTTTATAAAAAAGAAACCATCACCGGTGAAGAATTCATGAAGATCATGGAAAATCCGAACATGCCTGCAGAAGAAGCCGCCGCTCTGCCTGATCCGCAGAAGACAAGTTAAGAAATAACACTTTAAAATCAAGCGCGTTAAAAATGATGGATTTCAGAACCGCCAAGTTCTGCTGTCCATCATTTTCATTTGCTAGGAAAAGGCGATTTTATGTCCGCTTTCTTTCCGATACGCATCATACCACTTGCCGCCATGGTAAAAAAAGTACATATTGGCAATACGCGAAAATCCTGTCTTAGAAAAAAGATCTTCTTCTTTGTCAACACGACAATCCAAAACAGTTCCGGTAAACGTACCGTCTTCATTTTTAATAAGATAATCCAACGTTGTACCTTTCAGCCCCATTGTTTTTATAAAATTCTCCATCGTGTCGATTTCGCGAAACGCTATTTTACTGCCGTCGCCCTGCTTTCTTACTTTTGAAAAATCATATATGGCCTCAGGCTTTCCCCATTGCTGCATAAGCTCTTCCGTCGTAATTGGCATTTTGCCATCCTGCATGATCCAAGGATCAATATTACCCGGAAGTAAAACAGAGTCATAGAAAAACGGCGTGGAAATATAAAAATCTGTGACGGTCATTTCCGCAGCGGTTACGTTATGATCTTCTTCATTCCGTACGCCTGCAACGTAAGCGACACTTCCATATTCACTCATCGTAAACAGAAAAACATCTTCCGCTTTCGGCTCATAAGAAAAATCAGCAGCCGTAAAATCAACATCCTGCATATGCATTTTCTGATAAGCATCTTTACGCATGGTGCGCAGAAAAGCCACACTGTCATCCGTATAACTTTTCCCCCTTTTCCCAAGCAGCGGAATCATTTCCCGAAAGGGCATCGGCAGCGTATAGATATGATCAGCATAGGAAAAGCTGGCACTTCCATTCATATTCGGTCGAACTTCCATAGCATCGCGCACCGGCTCCAAAGCCGCCTGACTTTCCGTAGGCACAGTGAAAGCTGCATCCGGCAAAGAGCTTTCGTCCCCCACAGATTGATCCTTCATTTCTTTTGCGTTGCAGGCGGCCATAAAGACAGCGGCTGTCAAAAGCAGAATTTCTGATATTTTCCTTTTCATCATCACTCTTTTTTTACCAACACGATCCTACTATATTGCTTCGCCGGCTTTGACCAGACGGCGGAAACTTGCCCACGCCAGACCGGACGATAATACAAACAATAAGATATATGCATGCAAATACAACTTATCCCCGGTATCGGGTACTTGCGGGCGTGCACTGCTTTTTGCCATGGGACGCGATGGAAGCTTTTCCCAGATCGCCGTCAAAACCACATCCTCACTTGTTTCTCCCATTGCAAAGCTGTCTCCCTTATGATACTCATGCCCGTTTTTATCTTTCCATCCCCGCAGACGATATCCGCTTCTGCGCAAGCCACCTTCTCCCATCACGACAACACGATCCGTATCATTGGAAGTACTTGGATAATAACGATGAGCATCTATCGGTGCGCTTCCATAAACACCGCTGTCCGTGCTTTTGTATACCACTTTGGCATAGACGATTGCTTTCACTTCTCCTTGAACAACATCTCCAACCGTATTGCTCGTTTCCATATGCAGATGCTCCAACACACCTGTTTTCTTTGGCGTAACGACACCGGCGGTATCGACATCCGCTAACGGATCGCTCATTGAGGCAAAGGTTATGGGCGGATGCGGCTGATCGGGATTTTCACTGACTGCCTGCATGACAAGGGCTTTGGGTGTTTCTCCAATGTGAATGTACTGATCCTTTGTCGGCAATGCCGGCAGTTTGATCAGCCCTCCGGAAATATTATAGACATGCCCGGCAGTATCGAAACTGTGAAAAGCCTGTGTTATCAAGGTTGTGCGATCAAAGTCGGAATCCGTATTCACCATTGTCGGATCTCCAGCTCCCGTGCGTTTTGTCATCTTCATATCACTTGGCAGCTGCAAAGACACACTGTAATCCACATCGGCATGATTGGTACGGATGGTAAAGGTTCCGTCCGCATTGAGCTTGCCGCCAACACCTGCCGTCGATCCGATTTCTGTTCCGTTTGTATCTTTAAGCTGTACGATGATGCCGCTGTTTTCTCCAATTGACGCCCCCGTATCCAATACGCCATCCTCATTTTTATCCCGCCATAGAATACCGCTGACTTCATAGGGATGAAACAGATATTCTGCTGAAGAACACTTCGCGTCCAATATCTCCGTTCCGCTTTTAAACTGATAGGAACCCGTAACATACGCATGCAGATCTTCCTCTTCAACCGGTTCTTCTTCCGCCTCACACGGAACGCGCACTTCTATGTTTGCTTCACTTCCCGGAGCCTGATGCTGCAAGGTCATTTTGATATATCGATAGTTTCCCCAAGCCGATGGTGATATGGCACTTTCCGCCACATAATTGACACCATCCATACTGTAAGAATACGTAACTGTATCCCCCGTATGAAGACCGGATGTATGATTTGATATTGCCTGTCCTTTCAGGCGCAACGTATACTGACTGGTCTTTGTTTCACTGACTTCATGTCCTTGAGCGTCAAATGACGTAAAGATTGCCGCTTCTCCCTTTGTCGGCAATTGGATGATGACATCCGCTTGTGAAACGGAACCCGGAATATGCACCTGACCGCTGACCTGTAAGGTGTCTTTTTCACGTGGCAGAAAAGATATCGGCTTTTGCCGATCGACAAGATTGTTTTTCCCCGGATATAGCTGCACGCCATTGAGAACATGCTGAAGAACACGAACCGTAAAGGCGCTCATATCGCCTACTTCAAACAAAGTCGGCGTGGTCGTATCACCCGTTTTACGAATATCGTCCGTATCGGCAACGGCGCCGTCAAACTCATAGCGGATATTTCCGGAAGCAAAGGAACCGTCATATTTTGTCAACATACCGGAAATGTCATAATAGACCTTCCCCAAAGGATGATGATCACCCAGCGCCGCTCCATTCCATGCCTGCAGATTGATTTTGGCAATGTCATAAAACAGTGTCACTTCGCCTGCATATTCATTTTTACTGAAATGAGCAGGCTGATCCCCACTGGATATTTTCAAATACCGCTTGCCGTTTGCCGTAACAACTGAAACCTCATGACCATTGACAGAGCGCTGGGGCCCAAAGGATGATTCATTGGGACCCTTGGCCTGTACGGAAGCGACATCAAACTCCGGATCCCTCAATTCGATATAAACCGTTTCCGGCACATCTATATTGGCACACGCGTGGATGATTTCATCCGTATTGAGATTTTTCGGCTTCACTAAAAACGCTCCTCCGACAGCTCCGCCATAGTCCCATATCGGCCCATTTGTATAGCTCTGACTTGCCGTTGCGATATCGCCTTGATACGTGATGACGGTTTGTTGATCAGCGCGAAACACTCTTTTCGAGATGGTCCATTGCTCACCTTTCGGCTTAAACGGGACACTGATTTCCTGACGATAAATCGTACTTTCAATTCCATCCGGACCAAACGGCGGATTGGAGGAACATGGATTATCACATTTAAAGAAAGCATCCACCGCAATTTCTCCTCGATCTGTCGGGGCGCCGACAACATCCACTTCCTGATCGTGATACAGGGAGTGATCTCGTTCCACCCCAAACAGGAATTCAACCATTCGGAAAGTGCTCATGTGGTTATAGGTATAATCCACGTTTTTTACAAATTCTAAAATCCAGTCGCCATCGTACTTTAAGCGAATGGCCGTAAAATATTCATCTTTTGCCAATCCGATATCTGCTTTTGTAAGCGGCGTATTGAAGGTATCCGGAATTGTATATTCCTGATCTGTTTTCGTTTCCGCAGTGACCTTGTTATAAGAGGAATAAATGATCTTCCATCCCGCCATCCGCTTGGAGAAATTGAAGGCGGTCATATAACTGATCGGTTCCTCAATGCCATTGATATTGTTGGCTCTTGCTTTAACGGTAATCACCGGGTTTTTATAAAGACTCTTATACGACTTTTCATCGCCGCGCATAAAAATCCCGCCCAGAGAAGTCGGATATTTTAAGGACTGCCCGAATTGATATATATAATGCTGGCCGCCTTCTCCGCTTTCCATGAATTCATTACATGTTTCTTCACCGACTTGAACATACAGATAATCCGCATCAAAATCCGTATTGTAGCGATAATACGTTCCGTCTTTCTTCTTATGTTCCGCTTCATAGCCGATTTTGATCAGCTCGCCGCTTGTCAGCAGACTTCCGTCTTCGTGTTTACGCATAATTGCATAATCTATGGTGAAGGGGTCATCTGTCCCTTCTGTCGGACCTTTACAATACTCCCATTGCAGCGTCAGATCCTTTAAGCGATCGCCCTCTTCCATATATTCTGCAAAGGAAATATTTGTTCCGCTTGTAAACAGGCTTTTCGGAATTTCTTTAATTATTTCACGCTGATCCGCTTTTTTTATCGTCAGGGTCATTTTCCCAAGCTTGCAGCTATTTTCGTAATACATGGAAAGTTGATAATTGAACGGTTGAATTTCGTAGGGGAAATGATACGTTTCCGTATAAGCGCCGTTGGACATGAGCAGGTCGCCGTTGGCGTCATAGTTTTGCGTGTAGATGCGGTTATCAATATCAACAAACTTCTGTTTGAAAAGAGAATGTCCCGGAATAACAAGCTGAATGCCTGCATGACCTTTTTTATAGCGATTTTTCAGAACCACTTTGAAGCGGTCATCATAGACGCTTTTCGGCGTCTTCATCTTTACGCCGCCGGTTGTCTTTACAATTTCTTTTTGTCCTTCCGTTTCAAATATGATTTCCGTATCCGCAGCTTCAAATAAGGTTTCCGCCGGAATAGTGCTGTCTTCTTTAAATTTCCACTCCGCCCAAACCTCTGTCTGTTTTGTTTTGTTATATGCCGGTTCCATACGTCTCATCATGAAAGGATCCATGATCATCTCATCGGACATCTCAAAAACATCATAGGTTCCATGGCTGTCGGTCAATGGTGTTTCCGTAACTTTCTTATATGTCCGGACAGACGAAAATGCATCCCTGATCGAAAGCGTCGCCGGCCAGCATAAATCTTCCAGACCGACGGGACGATAAACTTTTACCTGTTTGATTCGGATCAGCTTGCCATTATCTTTATCTACTTCCGGAATATTCAATTTCACTAACGGATATAGATGCTGATAAAAATCATTTGCTTTAACTTGTGAGTTATTGACATCTGTACTGGTCGAAATCTCCGCCGGCGTTGCGGCAAAATCGGAAGTGACGCTTATCGTTTCCACAGATCCCGTTTTCGGGCGCACCACATAACGTTTGTTTTCGCCCATCAAGCCGCCGTTTGCATCTGTTAAGCAAAACGTGAGCGTTGTTTTCTTCGGCCCGTTAGTGATGATATCGTTCAGATCTGTCAATGACATTCGCTCGACGCCCGTATGAATAGCAAGCGCTGTGGAAAGATCATCTATTGTCAAAGGATTCGCCTTCAATGTAACAACAACCGATCGCAGACTGTTGGCATCATATTCCACGCTCAAAACTTCATCTTTCGCTTTCAGGTTATCCAGTCCGCCTCGATCAAAAACCATTCCGATCGGCAGATCGACGGACAGGCGGAAATTCGTTCCATGGAATGCTTCCTTGGGTATCGTGATATTAAAGACGCCGTCCGCCCCGGGATGAATCGGAAAGTGATATACGCCTTCGCCATCCTGCCCCTGCGCATTGAGCATGGCACAGTCAACCGGCAGTGTCAGTCCGGTGATTGCCGGTGGTACGGGCGCCCCCAGAACACCCAGATAAAAGGGACTGAATGATGTTGATGTAAAATGAATGGCACCGTCTTCATCAACAGTCAAAGCAACCGGTTCCAATTCCGTTCCGTTAAAATGCAGAAGCTGATAATTTTCATCTGCGGCAAGTTTTTCCCCGTCTTTTCTGGTTAAGGATATTTTGACCGGATGACTAATTTGATCCATGCTGTCCTTGGGATACCAGATAAAGCCGATATCCATACCGTAAATGGACCGCACGACAATCTCGTCCGCGGTTTTCCCGGAAAGTTCAATCATCTTTGCTTTTGCCTCTGCGATCTTCTCGGGTTCCATATAAGAAGACGCGGTGAACATAGTGGCTAGCGGAAAAGTTTCCGCTTCATATTCTGCCTTGATCGCAAACAGATCGCCGATTTCTCCTGCAAAGCTTCCCGCCGGAGCATACTCTATGGCATCTTTGGCACCATTGCGGATTTCTTCATCCATATCCGTTTCATCTTCCGCTTTTTTCGATGGCTCTTCTTCCTCTTCACTTTCGGCACTTGGCTGAACAGAGGCGGTTGGTGAGGGTGTTGGCGTTTCTTGAGGCGGCTGTTCGACGGGAGAAGGGATTGGTGTTTCTGCAGGCGTCTTTGACGGTTCTTTATCGTCATCAGCGTCTGCCGGTTCTTCAGGATGCTCATCGACAGTCGGCGTTGGTGTCGGTTCTTCTTCCGTTTCCTTTGCGGTCTCTTGTATCGCCTCTTGTGTCGGCGTTTCTGTCGGTTCGGTTAGCGAGCCGGCATCCGGATCGGCATGGGCGTAGAAAATACTTTGCCCAAGCAAGACGGCCACAATCAGAATTCGGAATAAAATATAATTTTTTTCGCGAAACTTTTTGAACATGAGCTCTCCCTTTTATACTTGTCGTTTTTACCTCATTGCCATGACGATGCATGCATTCGCCGACAATGCATAAGCTCAACAATTATCGCACAAATACGCACTATATCAATCATTCCATGAGCGAAATACAAGCTTTTATCGTATCATCCGCAAAATGACAGACAGCGCTTAAAAAAGATGCTGCATATGCAGCATCCGCAAACAGTCCATTCTTTATGACATGATCATTTGAACACCATAACTGCCATCGCCCTCTCCTCTTCCACCTGCATGGTAACCGTGAATAACTGCGTCGCTTCCGCATTGGCGTCATTATTTTTATAAACACATACAGGTCGCTCTCCGTTTTCTTCCTGATCACTCAAGCGAATATAGGTATCCGTACGCGTTTGCTGCGCATCGCGAATGGATACCTGAAAGGCATTCCCCGTATTCTTTTGAATACCTGCCGCATGTTCCTTTTCCGGCGTATTCTTATCTTCCACTTCAATTTCCAGCATCTGAATATCAACAATGCGCACCAGCTTCTCGTCTTCATACAACATCGCGCGCAGATAACAGTAAACTCCTTGCTTCACCATATTGGAAAAGTCATTATAGACCGCCGGATTTGCCGCCTTACCATCTGCAATGACAAGCCATCCTTTTTCCACAGCCTCTTTTGCGGACATGTGGAAATCGACATCCTGAATCTTTCCAAAAGGCCAGGCAACCTCATCATTTGTCGTCCATCCCTGACAAGCATTGCCTGTTTGATACTGCAATGCCACTTCATTGGGAAAACCGCTTCGGCCATAGGCTCCATAGAAAGAAACATCATTATCTGCATCATAAAAATAGCTCGTTCCCCGGCATTTCTTTTCCTCATGTGCATGTACGGCATTTTCACCATCTTTCTTCAACGCATATGCACTGCGATAAGATGAAAAAATGATCGCTTCGCCCGTATCCTCTTTCACCGTCGATAAAACCGGACCTTTCCATATACGACCATTTGCATCTTTAACATCAACCACAAATAACGGCAGAAAATAGAAGGCCATCAGAAAAATGATCACACCGAGAAACCCGCGACAGATTTTTTTCATTGTGTCCCGTTGCGGCGTTCAATATCCATGATTTTTTCAACCCGCCGCCGATGCCGCTCTCCATCCTGCTGTGCTCCCTGCCAAGGTATATCCACAAAATTATCCAAAATCATCTTCGCCGTTTCAACGCCGATCACACGCGCTCCAAAACAAATGATATTGGCATCATTATGCAGTCGGGAATAGCGAGCGCTGTAGGGTTCACTGCAGCAACATGCGCGAATGCCATGCACCTTATTGCATGCCAGCGAAATACCTACACCCGTTCCGCAGATTGCCACGCCAAGATCAACCTCATGATTTTTGACAGCATTGCCAAGCTTTTCTCCATAATCCGGATAATCAACCGCCTCTGTTGTGTCGGTGCCAAAGTCGACAATCTCATAGCCTTTGGCCTTTAAATACAGAATCAGTTCCTGTTTCATCTCAATCGCGGAATGATCATTCGCAAAACCGATTTTCATGCTTCTACTCCTTCCTGTGCGGCCTCATTCTCTTTTTTCAACCGCTGTATCTTACTGCTTTTCCACAACCAATATACACCGATACTGAACGTCACGATACCAATTGCCTGCGATGTGCTGAATATACCGATAAAACCGCGCCCCGCATCTCCCCGCAGAAACTCAATTACAAACCGTCCGGCGGAATACAAAACCAAATACCAAGCGGCCGTCTGCCTGCGTTTCTTTTCATTCTTGAAAATCATATAGAGAATGGCGAATAAAACAAAATCGCCAAACGAAGAAAGCAACTGTGTCGGAATCAGTCTTACATGATTCGGCGCAAAATCACTATGCGAAAACACAACGCCCAACGCCCCATGCGTCGGCTTGCCATAACAGCAGCCCGCAAAAAAGCAGCCGATACGGCCAAACCCTTGCGCCAAAGCTAAAAGAACCATGGACAGATTCAAATAAGGCAGAAAGGTGATTTTCCGCACCCGACAATATAGATAGGCCCCTAAAATCCCACTCAGAATACCGCCGAATACGACCCAGCCTGCATTGCTCATGGCCGCTGCCGGATTTTGCAGGAAATAGGAAAAATCCGTCAAAATATATGTGATCTTTGAGCCTAAAAAACCCGCTATCAGGGCCGTCAAGATCAGGTTGTCCTCTTCTTCGACAGAAAGGCCTGTCTCTTTCGCCAGACGTTCTCCAAGCCAAAAAGCGGCCAGAATGCCGACGGCAATCATGACGCCGTAGCCATGAATTGTCAGATTCCCGATGGTCAGCCAGTCATTGTACATACTAAACCTCCAACGACCTTTATTTTATGCCAATTATGATGATGCGCCAAGCAAATGCATCACTGCTTTTCATCCCTCTTTTTCCGCTTTATACATTTTTCTTCTTCGATAAATCTTCACAATCAGCCCGATAACAATCAGGATAGCCAGCAATAAAAGCAGCCACCACAAGAAAACAGGCGCCTGATGCCATTCACCTTTGAGCATTGGTACTTCCATATGCATCGTTTTCTGATTCTCTTCTTCAGAGGGAAATGGATTCTCATGAACCACATCCGAAATTTTCGCAACCAACAACTGGCGAGCATCCGTATAACTGACAGCACACGTGGAAAGGATGACAATGCGATCATCGCTCTCTACATTGACCGGCAGCTTTTGCAATGCCTTTTGATTTACATATCGCATCACGTCTTTCGCCGAAACGGACAAATCATAAATCATATGATCATATGCGTCGGTTTCCATATAAGCAATGTTTTCCAGCCCCAATGTTTTACCGTTTACATACAATGAGCCATACGGATGTGCTTGCAGATACCCATCTTGAGCAAACTGATCAACGTCGCCGAACATGGCGTTCTGATCCATATGATGACCATAAATGATATTGACTGAATCGGTAAAATCCTTTTGATTCCGAAAATCAAGAAAAATAGCGCCGGACAGCGAATAGGTCCCTTCTACGCTTTTATTGATATAACAGAAATTGTCTTCACCCTGCACAACGGGATAATCAATTTTCGTTCCATATTCACTGATCCAGGAAAATACATCTGAATTAAGCGCCTGCAGTTCCTCAAAGCTCTTGGTATCATTTTCTTGCGGTCGATAAACTTCATAACGATCGCTGGAAGCTTCAGCAAAAACCTGATTGGAATCCCATAAGGCATATATTCCGATCAGCGCGATCAAAACAACCGTGGCAATGATGACCAGATCAATGATTCGGCCAATCCCTTTTACCGTTCGATAAGCAAGTCCATTTCTGTCTGTCCGCATTTTATACCGCCTTGCCTAAATATTACGCCGTCTGAAAACCGTAACAACCGTTCCGTAAGTATCTGAAATCTTCACGCACCCGAATATACGAGAATCCAAAGAATGCTCCCGCGCATCTCCCATCACAAATACAAAGCCGTCCGGAACCGTGAGCGGAAATTCAGGGCCCTCGGTAAATTGCTCCGTCTTTTCGTAAATACCCTTCTCCGCTTGCGGAACACCGTTGCGAATCAAAACGCCATCTTTAAAATCAATCGTATCTCCCGCCACTCCCGCAACACGGCGAATCATGATCGTTCCGTCCGCCTGTAAAGTGATCGGATCATCAACCCGATATTCTTTATCTAACCGATAGAAGATAACCAGATCACCTTCTTTGACTGCCGGTTCCATGGCATTGTCACGAATCCGATACATGCCGAAGACAAGTGCATGCAATAATAAATAGCCGAATAAAATAACCACCAATTCATAGCCGACGCTCATTAAAGCCATAAACAGAGGCGAGTTTTTTTTCTTCTTTTTACTGTCGAGCGTATTTACTGTTTCCATTTTCAATTCCCTTATTCTTCTTCTTGAAAAAACTCCAGATATGGCGAATGCTCAGCGCCAGCGCCAGCAGCAATAATATCAGTAACAGCCACCAGGCGATAATCGGCACCTGTCGATATTCTCCCTGCGTTGATACCAGCAGCGTTCGACTGACACGCGTATCTTTCTTTTGTACCGGGAATGGATTTTTCGGCACCTGCTCTAAGATCTTCGCTACCAGAAGATGTCGATCCGTTTCACGCCCATCGGCACAGGTCGACAAAATCAATAAACGATCGTTCGTCGTAACGCCGATATCGTTATAAAAAAGCGCATGATTTTTCATCAGTGACAGATATGCGCTTTTCTGCGCTTCTGTTTCTAAAGGGCCGGCAAAAAGGTTTTCTTCCAACGCATCACCTTTTAATACCGCAAAAACTTCCAGACCATATTCTCGATTATCTAAAAATAATTTCCCATATTGATGAGAATCCAGAAAGCCTTGCTCCAGATACAGATCAATATCGCCGAACATCATGCCGCCCGCCATATGATGTCCATAGAGAAGATTATTGAAATCGTGCAGATCACGATGACCGCGAAAATCCAGAAAAATACTTCCGGAAAGTGAATATTTCCCTTGCGCATCTGTATTTACATACCGCTTATTATCTTCACCTTGCAAAATCGGATAATTGATACGCGTGCCATAGATCGTTACCCAAGAAAACACATCCTCGTTTTTGGCTTTCAACTGATCAAACGATAATGTATTATCCACAGACGGCTCAAAAACCTCATACTGTTCCGGAGAAGCATCCGCATTAATGACATGCGAATCCCACACGGCATACATGGATACCAAAAAAGCGAAAACGATAAACACCATCAGTCCCAGATCCAAAATATGATTCAGACATCGCACTGCCTTAGCAGCCTGACGATCCATTCTTTCATCCATTCTGCGCATGGAAATCAAAAATCCCTTCGTCTTACGACCAGTATAACCGTACCGTATGTTTCTTTACGGTTCACACAACCATATATCCGTGAGTCGGTCGCGTGTTCACGCGCATCTCCCATGACAAACACCTGTCCCTCCGGCACAACTAAAGGAAAGGAGACCCCTTCTTTAAATTGTTCAGACTTTTCGTAAACACCAAGTTCATCCTGGGGAATTCCGTTTAATAATAATATGCCTTCTTTAAAGTCAATCGTGTCTCCCGCCACGCCGATGACGCGGCGAACCTGCATATTTCCATCCGCTTTCATCGCCAGAAGATCGCGCTGCGCATAGTCTTTATCCAGACGATCATACACCACTAGGTCACCATCGCGTACAGCCGGAAACATTGAGCGGTCATCTGCTCTTAAAAAGCCAAACAAAAAACAATATACCGCCACGACCACCGACATAATCAAGACGATTTCCAGAATCAGTGATTTAAAATCCCGCAGAAATTCTGACGTGTGTTTCTTTTTCGCTTTTTCATGCCGCTGATTTTCAAGATTTAAACTCATCTTTTCACTCCCGCTCTATGGTACGACCTTCAGCAGCACATTTCAAGAAATCATCACCATAAACAGATTTAGCCCCTATGCAATAACTTGATGCCATCGTTTGCATATTTTTTAAAATATATTTCAGCCTTATTCCACATCCTGTACATGCTCCGCATTTTTCGCAGCTTGAATGCGGTCTGTCGGAACATGATCATACTCTTTGAAAAATTGTTTGACTTTGCCGGAAATATACAAGGTCAAATACAAATCTGAAATGCCGCTGTACAACATCCCCGCGCCGATGAACTGAAACAAAAAGTTTTCCACATATATGCAGCCGCTCATAACCACAACGCCAAGCACAATCGAAATCATTCCCAATAACAGCGGTATATGAAAACGGGAAGCGTGAAGACGATGAATCACAATACCGTTTTGTACTTTGGCAAAACCTGAGGCGATTAAAGCAACACCTAAAACAAGCGGCATCAGCTTCTGTAAAGCAAAGCGATCATGTATCATCAGAAAGCCAAGCATGATCCAGATCATGCCGTTGACAAACTCGTTACGAAAGATCAGATCGGCAAGAGTCAGCGTAAAATAAAGCACAACCTCAATAAGACCGTAGATGATCAAGGCGATACCGATCACAATGCAGGCAAATAATGGTACTTTGCCCGGAAATAACAACATCAGAAAGCCTCCGGCAATATATAGAAATGCTGTCAGCAACGAAGCCCACTTCAGATCCTTCATTCCATATACCATCCTTTTCATGCAGTATAGCACATGCCCACATGGAAAAAGAATAAAGCGGCCGATGTGAATTTGCTGCCGCATGACAGTGTTTTCGCTTTCAAATAAATTTTATTTTTCAGAAATTTTCTGCCGCTGTTTATTCCAGCTCAAAAGCTCCCGTGTACAGTTGATAGTATTGTCCTTTTTGAGCCAGCAGTTCCGCATGCGTTCCCCGCTCAATAATCCGGCCATGATCAAGAACAATGATAACATTCGCGTTCTTAACTGTTGAAAGCCGATGTGCAATGACAAAGACCGTTCGCCCCTGCATCAGGCGATCCATTCCTTCCTGCACAATCTTTTCTGTTCGCGTATCAATCGACGATGTCGCCTCATCCAGAATCATAACCGGCGGATCGGCAACCGCGGCCCGGGCGATAGACAACAGCTGCGCCTGTCCTTGCGAAAGGCTGGAACCGTCACCTTTCAACATCGTGTTATAGCCTTGCGGCAAATGCCGAATAAACTGATCCGCTCCCGCCAGTTTCGCCGCGGCAATGCACTCTCCATCTGTCGCTTCCAGACGGCCATAACGGATATTTTCCATAACGGTTCCCGTAAAAAGAACAGTATCCTGCAATACCATACCCAGGGAACGTCTTAGAGGTGATTTGCGAATATCTTCAATATTGATTCCGTCATAGAGAATTTTGCCGCTTCCAATATCATAAAAACGATTTAACAAATTGGTGATCGTCGTCTTTCCTGCACCCGTTGCCCCGACAAACGCAACTTTCTGGCCGGGTTTTGCATATAAAGTCAGATCATGTAAAATCTGTTTCTGCGCTTGATAACCAAAATCAACATGTTCCAGCCGCACGTCTCCTTTCAGCAAAACATACTCGACGCGGTTCGTATCTTTCGCGCATACCTTCCACGCCCACTGTCCCGTCTGTCCATCTGTTTCCTCTATCTTGCCATGTTTAGTCGTTACATTGACCAGGTCAACATAGCCATGATCCGCTTCCGGCTTTTCATCGAGCAGGGCAAAAATTCGCTTTGCTCCGGCAAGGCCCATGACAACAGAATTAATCTGCGGTGAAACTTGAAGAATGGCCCCCGAAAACTGACGGCACATACCCAGAAACGGTACAAATACCGCAATGGAAAACGGCAGACCGGACAACGATAGATTCGTCACATGATATTCCAAAAATAAACCGCCCGCCAATGCAACCAGAACATAAACAATATAGTTTACGTTATTGATAATCGGCATCAATGTATTGGAATAACGATTCGCCAGATAAGCGGCTTCATACAGTTCCTCATTTGCCTGATCGAAATCCGCCTGCGATTGTGCCTGATGGTTGAAAACCTTGATCACCTTCTGTCCGTTGATCATTTCTTCGGCAACACCCTCCGTTTTTCCGACCGCCTTTTGCTGGGCAATAAAATAATGTGAGGATTTGCCGCCGATCACCTTGGTCAGATAAACCGAAACCAGCGCCCCGCCGATAATCACAAGCGCCATCCAGACGCTGTAATAAAACATGATGCCCAAGATGATGATGACCGTCAGAAAAGAAACCAGCAGCTGCGGAAAGGATTGCGAAATCATCTGCCTGAGCGCATCGACATCATTGGTATAGTAAGACATCACATCTCCGCGTACATGCGTATCAAAGTAGCGAATCGGCAATGTCTGCATATGCTCGAACATCTTTCCGCGAATCTTGTCCAGTGAACCTTGTGTAAAAATTGCAAGCAGCTGATTATACAAAAGCCCGGCTGCTAATCCTGCGGCATATAAGCATGCCAGTAAAAAAACCAGACGATAAATTTCGGGCTTAGCTTGGGCCCATGTCAGCCGGCTTTCCCAGCTTTGCTGAATAATAGCGACAACCTGCTGCTGAAAGACAGCCGGCAGTGCCGAGATGAGAGCGCTCACTAAAATCAAAACCAGCATCATTGGCATCAGCCGCGGATAAAATGCAAATAACATTTTTAAAACACGCATGAAGGTGCCTTGCGAGGATTTTTGTCTTTTCATCATTGCACCTCCTTCCGCAGATCCTCTTCTTCATAACCCTGCTTGTTCTGTGATAAATAAACCTCACGATAAATTGCACTTTTCCGCAACAGCTCTTCTTGCGTACCGATGGCCTCAATTCTTCCGTTATCCAACACGATGATCCGATCAGCATCTTCTACGGATGCTGTCCGTTGGGCAATGATGATTTTCGTCGTTGACGGAATGTATTCCCGCATGGCCTTGCGAATCAAAGCATCGGTCTTGGTGTCAACGGCGGACGTTGAATCATCCAGAATCAAAATCTTCGGCTTCTTCAGCAAAGCCCGGGCAATACAGAGACGTTGCTTCTGTCCGCCCGACACATTGGTTCCGCCTTGTTCAATCCACGTATCATATCCATTCGGCATCTGACTGATAAACTCATCCGCGCAAGCCAGATGACAGACATGACGAATCTCATCCATGCCTGCATCCTTGTTTCCCCAGCGAATGTTATCGGCAATCGTTCCGGAAAATAATACATTTTTCTGCAAAACCATCGCGACCGCGTCCCGCAATACTTCCAGATCGTAGCTGCGCACATCTTCCTTGCCGACCCGTACCATTCCCTCACTAGCATCGTACAGGCGGGGAATCAACTGCACGAGCGAAGATTTTGCCGCCCCCGTTCCGCCGATGATGCCGATCGTTTCACCTGCGCGGATATGCAGATCAATATCTTCCAATACCGGCTTCAAGGCGTCCTTTGCATATTTGAAAGTCACATGATCAAAGTCAACTGACCCATCCGAAACTTCCATCCGCGGATTCTGCGGATTTGTAATCGTACTGGTTTCCGTTAAAATTTCACAGACACGTTGTGATGATTCTTGTGCAAATGTCAACATTACAAATAACATGGAAAGCATCATCAATGAAACCAGAATCTGAAAGCTGTATGTCAGCAGCGTGGAAAACTGTCCAATATCCAGTGCAGTCCCGTTTGTGGTGATGATTTCATAGGATCCAAAAGATAAAACAAATAACATGACGGCATAAATACATATCTGCATCAACGGATTGTTGAGGGCAAGAATTTGTTCTGCTTTTGTAAAAATACGACAAATCTGTGCGGAATTTTCCTTAAAGTTTTTTGTCTCATGATTTTCGCGGACATAGGCTTTCACGACCCGGATGCCCTTGATATTTTCTTCGACCGCATTATTCAACTGATCATATTTCGGAAAACCGATCGAAAAATATTTTAAAGCTCCGCGCGCCAGCAGAAATAAGCCGATTCCCAATATGGGAATGACAGCCAGAAAGATCAGCGCAATCCGCCCGCCCATGATATAGGCCATGATAAAAGAAATAATCAGGCTGATAGGCGCTCTAAAGGCCATGCGAATCAGTAACATGAACGCCATCTGAATATTCTGAATATCTGTTGTCAAGCGGGTTACCAGGGAGGCATTGGAAAAACGGTCGATATTTCCGAAAGAGAAACTTTGAATCTGCGTAAAGACATCATGGCGCAAATTACGCGCATAGCCGGTCGAAGCCTTCGCGCTGGCCACGCCGCCAAGATATCCGAACAACAGTGACAACATGGACATTCCCAATAGAATCCATCCATAATGCATGATGCGCGAAATACCCGCGCCATTTTTCACCTCATTGATCAATAAGGCAATGGTATACGGGATCAAGGCTTCCATAACCACTTCGCCAATAACGCATATCGGTGTCATAATCGCATCTTTGGTAAACTGCCGTAATGGCCTTACCAGAATTTGTATACGACTGTTCATGCCCGCCTCCTTTATATCCATGCAAGATATGGTACATGATTGTAGCACCGATTTTGCTTTATAACCTGTGTTTTTTTATACAGAAGCCGGCTTTTTGCAATAGGAGCGGCGCAAGATCAATGGAAGGCGAACTTTGACAAATAAGTAATCGTTGCCGGTCCCATCCCGCTCAGTGCCAGAGCGGCGATAATCATCAGTAAAAACAGAAACCATGCGCGCGCAAAATTACGCACATTTTCCTTCCAGGCCGCAAAAGAAAACAACAATAAAAATATCCCGTGCAACAAAGGGCCGCTCATGGAAAGCAGGGTTCTGTAAAATCCAACCGCCTTTTCCCCATAGAGCTTGCCTAAAAGAGCGCCGATAACATAGGGCAGAAAACTCATCAGCAATAAGTACAGAAAATAACTGCCTGCAGAAACCGGCTTTGCTTTTTTCTGCAATTGTTCATTTTCATCACGCTGCTGCTGTAACTGCTTTTGCAACAGTTCCTTTTCCGTCCGCCACTGCTCTTCTTTTTCCGCAAGCTGCCGCTTCAAATCCTGAGATGGATCCGGAATTTCTGTCAGCGTTTCATTCTTCAATGGCAAAATAGATACGTCTTCCGGACTGTCTTCTTTCCTTTCCTTTTCATATTCTTCCTTTGTCTCAACCTCTGCTTCTTTTTCCATCTCTACCGTTTCTTTTTCACTCATATTTTCTTTCCCCTTCTCTATCTCAATCTATGCCGATAGCGGCAACTCTTCCATCCGTAATCGCTAACAGTCCTTCTACGCTCGCTTCCATCTGCACACCGATACGACCGCCGGACACCATAACGGTATCAAATAACAAAACGGTTTCATCCCAAACGGTTGTCCATTTTTTCTTCATGCCAATCGGCGAGCAACCGCCATGTATATAACCCGTTACTTTAAACAGATCTTTCTGCGGGATCAGTGCAACACTTTTCACACCGACTGCTCTGGCACATGCTTTAAGATCCAGCTTCTGTGCGACCGGAACGATAAACACATAATACTTTTGATCCGCACCGATTGTCACCAATGTTTTAAATACCTGTTCCACATTTTCACCACATTTCTTCGCCACTGAAACGCCGTCCACAGCACCATCTTCTATTTCATATGTATGCACGGTATATGCAATTTTGGCCATGTCCATCATCCGCATCGCATTTGTCTTTTCTTCATGTCGTCCCATATGTTTTCTTTTCCCGGCTCTATCCTATCATGCATATCGGCTATTCGTTGCGGCCATTCGCATAACCGCCTACAATAATCTTATCGAATGCCAAGAGATTTTTTCCTGCGTATTCGGAGAAAGGATGAGAGTATACATGCCTTTTAATTCTCTTTGCGTCATCCGTATGACCGATGATGCCGACTCCGTAATCATTCTGGATCAGACAAAATTACCCAATCAGGAACAATACCTGACCTTGCAAAATGAAGCGGAAATGTGGAACGCCATCCACCAGCTGCAGGTTCGCGGCGCGCCGGCCATCGGTGTTTTTGCGGCCTATGCCATGGCTGTCCTTGCGCAGCATGATGCGGAAACTGATCCACATTCTTTTTACGAACATTTCTGCCAACAGGCGGACTACCTCAATACCTCCCGACCGACCGCCGTTAATTTATCCTGGGCCTTGAAGCGTATGAAACGGACGGCCCAAACGCATCTGCAAAATTTCTCACAGTTACGTTCGCTATTGATTGCCGAAGCGCGACGGATTGATGCGGAAAATCTGGCCATGAATGAGGCTATGGCAAATTATGGGGTATCTTTGCTGCGGGAAGGTGATGGTATTCTGACGCATTGCAATGCCGGCTATTTAGCATGTCTTGGCTATGGAACCGCTACGGCACCGATCTATAAGGCGCATGAAAAAGGCATGCACATCCATGTCTATTCCGATGAGACGCGGCCTTTGTTACAAGGCGCCCGATTAACTTCCTATGAACTGCATAAAGCCGGTGTACCGGTTACGGTCATCTGCGATAATATGGCTTCCCTCGTCATGAAACAAGGCAAAATCCAATGTGTTCTGGTCGGCTGCGACAGGGTAGCGGCCAATGGTGACTTTGCCAATAAAATCGGCACGAGCGGTGTGGCTATTTTAGCCAGACACTATGGCATTCCGTTCTATACCGTGGCTCCATCCAGCACAATTGATCTTAATACGCCGGATGGCGACGCTATCCCGATAGAAGTGCGCAATGGTGATGAGATCGGTGCCATGTGGTATCAGCAACCCATGGTTTTGCCGCAGATTGATCAATATAATCCGTCCTTTGACGTTACGGATCATCGTTTGTTAACGGCCATTATAACGGAACGCGGAATCATCTATCCGCCGTTTGATGTTCATCTAAAAAAGCTGTTTGCTGAGAAAGGATAAGAAAACATGAAAGAAAGTATTTCCGCATCTATCGCCGCCAAGGATGAAATCGCCAAAGTTGTTTTGATGCCCGGCGACCCTTTGCGAGCCAAATTTCTGGCCGATCATTATTTGGAACAGACCGTATGTTTCAATGATACGCGCAATATGCTGGGCTTCACCGGCACCTACAAGGGCAAACGCATTTCGGTCATGGGGCATGGCATGGGGATTCCATCCATCGGCATTTACAGCCATGAGCTTTTTACGCAATTTAATGTAGAAGCGATCATTCGTATCGGTTCAGCAGGCGGATTAGCGATGGATGTCAATCTTATGGATGTCATCATCGCCCAAGCCGCGTCCAGCAACTCGAACTATGGCAATGCTTATGGCATTCCCGGGCAGCTTTCCGCCTGTGCAGATTATGAAATGCTGGAAACAGCCGTTCAGGCCGCCAAGCATGCCGGCATTTCTTATCATGTCGGTAAAATCTACACGTCTGATTTTTTCTATTATCCACAAGACGGGCTCAATGAAAAGCTGCGCGACTTTGGTCACTTATGCGTAGAGATGGAAACGGCCGGTCTCTATTGGGAAGCCTGCGCTTGTCATAAAAAAGCACTCAGCCTGCTTTCCATTTCGGATCATCTGTTCAAAAAAGAAGCACTCAGCGCACAACAGCGGCAGAACGGTTTCACCGATATGATGCAGATTGCGCTGGAAACGGCCGCGCATTACGCTTGCTAAAATGCAGACTTTACGGTCTGCATTTTTTTATCCTTCCGCATGAATTTCACCGGCTCGTTTTAAAGCCGACTTCGTAGCAATCGGGCCGATGACTTCATAAATCAACGTCGCCGCCAGAATGACTGTCTGAATTTGTTGCCCATATTCTAAGGGCAGCTGATGCAGGACCATCGTTGCCATGCCGATGGCCACGCCGGCCTGCGGCATCAAGGCCCAGCCGATGTTATCTTTGACAACCGCCGGCTGTCTGGTAATCTCGCCGCCGATCCAAGAGCCAAGAAACTTGCCGCCAAAGCGCGTACATATATAGAGAAGACCTAAAATACCGACTTTGGCAATCGTTGTAACATTCAACGATGCGCCGGATAAAACAAAAAACAGCATGAACAATGCATAGGTCCAGTCATCAATATAAACCAGAATTTTTTCACCCTCATTGAACAGATTGACATATGCCGCGCCTAAGGCCATGCACATCAGAAGATTGGACAGACCGAAATGATCCGCAATGCCCAACGCCGCAAAAACAAAGGCGATGATCAGCGCCATCCGATTCGTATGCGACTTGAAGTAACGATTCATAATCGCCAGAACAATGCCCAAGCCAAGTCCGATCACTAACGCCAGCAGAATCTGCAGCAGCGGAATTACAATTGTATGCGTTATGGAAAACGGCTCATGGTTGACCATCATCATGGCAATATTGACGCAGATGGAATAAGCAATCAGCCCCGAAGCGTCATCCGCCGCCACCACCGGTAACAACATGTTTGTTAATGGGCCTGATGTTTTATACTGCCGTACAATCAGCAAGGTTGCTGCCGGAGCGGTAGAGGCGGAAAGGGCCCCCAGCATCACGGCCACAATCGGATCAAATCCAAGCATAAATAATACAATCAGCGTCACGATGACGGCTCCTGCTGATTCCAGCAGCGTGATGATCAATGCCGGTTTGCCAATTGCCGCCAGCGAAGATTTCTTAAACTGATCACCAATGGAAAAAGCGATAAACCCCAATGCCGCCTCCGTAATGACATTCATGGACGCAACCGTCTGCGCATCCAGCAGTTTAAGAACATAAGGACCGATCAATACCCCGGCCAGCAGATATGCGGTGACATTCGGCAACTTCACAAGCCTTGTCAAGCGTGTCATCAAAAGACCTGCCAGCATCGCGGCCGCTATATAAAATAACGTACTCATTTCTTCGTCACTTCCCATCTGGTTACCGGAACGGTAAAAATAATGCCGGTATTGGGCTTTTGCAGATCGCCGGCAATCTGGTGAATCGCATCGACAACCTTCTGAATTTCCTCATCTTTCAATACCACCATGATCATTTTGTTTTTATCCTGTCCCGGATTGACAAACTGCCGCAGACCGCCGAAAATGCTTGGCGCATCGACACTGTCGGCATTCAGTGACTTCAACATTCCTTCGCAATCCACGACAGAAGCGCCATGAATTTCTTCCGCGGCCAGTTTTTTTAGAATCGGTTCAACCGTATCTTCATGATTGGTAATATGTACGAGCAGCTGCATATTTTATCCTTCTTCCTTTTAACAATTTTTATTATAGACCCAGTAAAAGAAAAAACACGCTTGTTTCTTTAACTGTCACTTTTTTCTTTTTGCAGATGGGCAAGTATCGCCTGTGAAGCCTGTTTTGCACTCCACACCGCCTCCACAACCGTCCTTGCCCCAAGCCGATAATCGCCGGCCGCAAAAATATTTTCTGCCATCTGTCCTTGCGCATCGAACTTGGGACGCTGATTGTGCCAAAGAAAATCATCCGGTGTTTCGCCAATCGCAAGCAATATAGAATCGCAGGCAACTTCCTGTTCTGTTCCCGCTAAAATCTTTGTCGTTATACGCCCTTGCGCATCTGCGGCATTTTGACAATCACTGAACAGAATGCCGTGTTCCTTGATTTCTAACGGTGCTTTCAGCAATTGAAAAGAAACGCCCTCATTCTGCGCCGCCTGCACTTCAAGCATACTGGCCGGCATATTTTCAAATGTTTTACGATAATAAACTGTTACCTTCGCACCATGACGAAGCGCTGTACGGCTTGCATCCATAGCGACATTGCCGCCGCCGATCACAATCACATTTTTCCCTAATGCGATATGATCCGGATCTTCCAGATAATGAAGGGCACTATGCACATGCGGCATCTCTTCTCCGGCAATATGAAGAGCGGCGGGCTTTTGCGCACCGATCGAAAGCAGAAGAGCGTCATATTCTTTCCGTAAGGTTGACAGCTCTCTGACTTCCATTTCTGTTTGTATATGCACTCCGCTTTCACGTAAAATGCGTTCGATTTCCTCCACATATTGATGCGACAGACGAAACTCCGGAATCCCATACCGTAACATGCCGCCAAGATATTTCTTTTTCTCAAAAATGGTAACGGCTATGCCCGCACGCAGCAGATACAGTGCGGCGCTCATTCCAGCCGGCCCACCGCCGATAATTGCCGCTTTTTGACCGGTTGAACTGCCAGCTTCAATATGCATCTGCGTCAGGCAGGCAGCTGAAATTTCCTGCTCTATCTGATACCAGGCCACCGGATTTTTTCGGGCATTTAAAACACAATGTCCATAACAGAATTTCTTCCAGTCGCATACACGCGAAGTAATCACGCTGAATGGATTATTTTCAAAAACCAGCTTGGCCGCCTGCATGAGCTGTCCTTGCCGATACAACTGCATTGCCTGTGGTACGGGTGTATGCAGCGGGCATCCTTGTTCGGAACAAAGCGGTATTTTACATAATAAACAACGACTTGCCTCCGGATTCATCAATCCTGTTTCCTATCTGACTTTGCATGATGAAACCGGAAGACGGCACATCCATAAGCGCCTAAAGCATAGGCGAGGTGCTGTTTCTGACCATCACATTCGCCTTTTATGCTCTTAAAAGTTCCGCCGCGTTTCATTTTCCCGCGTTCGGTAAAAATCAGAGAATATGTTCCGGCCTCCGGAACGCCAACCTTATAATCTTCACGAGCAACAGGCGTGAAATTAATGACGATCAAAAGAGAATCGGTACGATCCTTGTTATAGCGCACATATGAATAGATGGAGCGGTCGCAATCATCCGCATTGATCCATTGGAATCCCTGCCATGAATCATCCAGCTCATATAAAGCGCGATTCTCACGATACATGTGCAGCAGATCGCGAACATACAGCTGCAGATCCTTGTGCAGCGGCTGATCGCATTGCCACCAGTCAAGCTCTTTCTTTTCATCCCATTCATGGGTCTGCCCGAAATCCTGCCCCATGAACAACAGCTTTTTTCCGGCATGGGTAAATTGAAACAGATAGCCGGCTTTCAGGTTGGCAAACTTATCGACTTCATAGCCGGGCATCTTTTCAATCATGGAGCATTTTAAATGGACAACTTCATCGTGCGATAAAACCAGAATAAACTTCTCACTGGTCGCATAGCTCATGCCGAATGTCATCTTATGATGACTTCCCTTGCGAAAATAGGGGTCCAGCTTCATATAGTCAAGAAAATCATGCATCCAGCCCATGTTCCATTTATAGGTAAAGCCCAAGCCGTCTTCTGCAGTCGGCGCCGTAATTTTGGGCCATGTGGTTGACTCTTCCGCAATGATGATCGTTCCGTCTTTGCGTTCCGCTATGATGCTGTTGAGCTGTTTAAAGAAGTCTATCGCGTCCAGATTACCGTTGCCGCCATAGCGGTTTCTGATCCATTCGCCGTCTTTACGCCCATAATCCAGATATAACATGGAAGCTACCGCATCCACGCGTAAACCATCCACATGATACATGTCGTACCAATATAACGCATTCGCAATCAGAAAGTTGCGAATCTCCGGCTTTCCATAATTGAAAATTTTTGTGCCCCATTCCGGATGCTCTCCCATGCGCGGATCGGGATATTCATACAAAGCTTCGCCGTCAAAATCTGCCAGACCGAATTCATCTTTCGGAAAATGAGCCGGAACCCAGTCCAAAATGACGCCGATGCCCAGTCCATGCAGATAATCAATCATTTCCATAAATTCACATGGCGATCCATAACGGCTTGTCGGCGCATAATAACCAGTCACCTGATATCCCCATGAAGCGTCCAGCGGATGTTCCGCAATGCCCATCAGCTCCACATGGGTATACCCCATATCTTTGCAATAGGAACCCAGCTCCACCATCAGCTCGCGATATGTTTTAAAGTCATTTTCATCGGGGCCTTTTTTCTTCCAAGAGCCCAGATGACATTCATAAATAGCCATCGGCGATGTATACGTATCGTTCTTTGCTCTTGTCTGCATCCACTTTTTGTCATGCCAGCAATAGTGTTCAAGATCAGTTGTCACGCTTGCCGTCTGTGGGCGCAGCTGCGCATGAAAGGCATATGGATCCGCTTTATACAACACGCGGCTGTCTTTTGTGACAATTGCATATTTATAGTTTTCATTGATTCCCATCTCGGGAATGAATGCTTCATAAATACCGGCATCATCGCATCTGGTCATCGGAGTGGCGTACAGGTTCCATCCATTCCGATCGCAGACAACGGACACGGCGGCCGCATGGGGAGCATATACAGCGAAATGCATCCCGCTTCGATCCGGATGCGCCCCCATTTTTTTGTAAATCTCATAATGTCTTCCTTCATGAAACAAATAACGGTCAAACGCCGTCAAAAACTCGGTATCCGCCATAAAATGTCTCCTGTCTCTGCTAATACGATATCATTTTTTGCGTAAAAAAAACGGCTATCTCTTATAGAAGATGCCGTCAATGGCGTAAACCCAATTCAGGGTTCACGCCTTATTTTCTTATTGGTCGCAA
>CAUTVM010000013.1:0-28347 GCA_963541855.1 uncultured Erysipelotrichaceae bacterium | reverse complement strand
CAAATCTCAGCGCAAAAGAAAAGGCGTAGACCTTTATTTTGGGTTTACGCCATTGGCCGCTATGTAAATGCACCTGTTATTGAGGAGTTCCCGGTTACGCTTGCCTGCCGGATGAAAAGCTATGATGAAGAAAGCGGAATATTGGTAGGGGAAATCATTGCCCAACAGGCAAAGGAAGATGTATTGACAAATGGCATGATTGATTATGATAAATTGCAGCCCATAATTTTCGATATATCTTCAAAAACATATCGCGTTATCGGTCCGGTTGTAGGCAGAGCGTATCATGAAGGACTGAAATTGAAAAAGCAGTAGTGAGAGGCTGCTTCAAGATCGACAGGATCTTTTTTTGATTTTGATGATGAATAGAGCGATATCCGGCAGATGCTCTTGTTGGATACCGCTTATTTTACTTTGCGGATGTACGGAAATACACAAAATCATCTGAAAAAAGTACAAGAATTGTCTTATAATAAGGGGCGTATTAACAGGAGGACATATGTCAGAGAACAAAAAAGTTTTCCAGGCGATGGACGGAAATACAGCCACCGCACATTCCGCATATGCATTTACGGAAGTAGCCGGAATTTATCCGATTACACCTTCTTCGCCTATGGCGGAGAATGTAGATGCATGGTCAACAGCCGGTCGCACCAATGTTTTCGGGGACAGGGTCAAGGTTGTTGAAATGCAGGCGGAAGGAGGAGCAGCCGGCGCTGTGCATGGTGCTGCGCAAGGAGGCGCTCTTGCGGCAACCTTTACGGCTTCGCAGGGATTGCTTTTGATGATTCCGAATATTTATAAATGGGCAGGGGAAATGCTGCCGGTGGTCGTACATGTTGCCGCCCGTACATTAGCGACGCATACATTGAGTATTTTCGGCGATCACAGTGATGTGTATGCCTGCCGTCAGACCGGCGCGGTTTTGATGTGCTCACAATCGGTACAAGATTGTATGGACCTGGCGGGTGCGGCACATTGTATTGCGATTGACGGTTCCGTTCCGGTACTGCATTTTTTTGACGGTTTCCGAACATCACATGAAATTGATAAGATCGAGGTCATGGATTATGACTTCCTCAAGACGCTGCTGCCGAAGGATAAGCTGGAGGCTTTCCGCGCCCATGCGATGAATCCGCACACTAATCCGATTGTCCGCGGCGGAAATGAGAATGACGATATCTTCTTTCAAGCTCGCGAAGCACAAAATAAGCATTGGGAAGAGCTTCCGGATATCGTGGCATCCTATATGAAGAAGATCAGCGAGCATACAGGCCGTACCTATGCGCCGTTTGTCTATTATGGTGATCCGCAGGCCGAACGCGTCATTATAGCCATGGGTTCACTCACAGATACAATCATGGAAACGGTGGATGCGTTGCGTGCTAAAGGGGAAAAAGTCGGCCTGATTAAAGTTTATCTGTATCGTCCTTTCGCGGCTAAATATTTACTTTCCGCTTTGCCTTCTTCCGTAAAGAAAATTGCGGTTTTGGATCGCTCTAAGGAAATCGGCGCCCGGGAACCGTTATATCTGGATGTAGTGGAAGCATTACGGCATCATAAAAATATTGATGTTATCGGCGGTCGGTATGGACTATCGTCCAAGGACACGACGCCGTCAGATATCAATGCGGTATTTGAAGAGCTGAAAAAGGAAAATCCGAAAGAAGAATTTACATTGAGTATTCATGATGATGTAACGCATCTCTCTTTGTCTCCGGCAGCTTTGCGCATAAACAGTGATTATACTTCCTGCCTGTTCTTCGGATTAGGCTCGGATGGTACGGTCGGCGCGAATAAGTCAACGGTTAAGATCATCGGAAATAATACGGATCTTTACTCGCAAGCTTATTTCCAATATGATTCCAAGAAGTCAGGCGGGGTTACGCGTTCGCATCTGCGTTTTGGCAAGAGCCCGATTCATGCGCCATATTATGTGCAGGAAGCAGATTTTATTTCCTGTTCATTAGACTCTTATTGCTATAAATTTGATATGGTGCGTCAGTTGAAAGAAGGCGGTACCTTCTTGCTGAATACAACTTTCAGTGCGGATGAAATTGAAAAGAAGCTGCCGGACAGGATGTTGAGTCAGCTGGCCCGTAAACATGCGAAATTCTATATCATCAATGCGACTCGTCTGGCCATTGAAACAGGCATGGGCCGTCATACCAATACGATTTTACAATCAGCTTTCTTTAAACTGAATGAACAGATCATGCCTTTTGAAAAATCACTGGCATTAATGGAAGATTCTGCTCGACATACATATGCCCGTAAAGGTGAAGAGGTCGTCAATGCCAACATTGCGGCAATTGAAAAAGGATCGGAAGGTTTGATTAAAGTCGAAGTAAAGCCGGAATGGGCGAATCTGGATTGTACAACACCGCTGTTTAAACAGACCGGCGATGAACATTTTGATACCTTTGTCCAGCCGATTAACGCACTTGAAGGAGAAGCTATGCCGGTCAGCGCGTTCATGAAGCCGGCCATTATCGACGGTTCTTTACCGGAGAATATATCTTTTAAAGAAAAGCGGAATGTGGCTGCACAGGTTCCGGCTTGGGATGCGGCCAAATGTATTGAGTGCGGCAAGTGCGGCTTTGCCTGCCCCCATGCAACGATTCGTTCCTTCCTGTTAACGCAGGATGAAGTTGCACAGGCAAATCAGATTGCGATGAATAATGGTGTTGCATTTGATGTGAAAGATGCCAGCCCGATGTATAAGGGAGCTAAGGAAGCGGGGCTTAAGTTCCGTATTCAGGTTTCACCGCAAAACTGTGTGGGCTGCCTGGTATGTATTGAAGTATGCCCGACCAAAGCGCTTTCTGCAGTGGATGTCAATACGCAGCAAAATGAGGAGCCGTTGGCGGATTATCTTTATAAACAGACATCGGATAAATCAAAATACGGCAATCTTGCTACGGAAGCAGGTGTCTCTTTGCTGCGTCCATATTTTGAAGTTTCCGGTGCTTGTGCAGGATGTGGTGAAGCTCCATACTATCGTCTGGCTTCACAGTTGTTCGGAAAGGATATGATGGTGGCCAACGCAACCGGATGTTCGATGATTTATTGTTCCGCAACGCCGTCCGTTCCGTTTGCGACCGATGATGAGGGACAAGGGATGACGTGGGCAAACTCCCTGTTTGAAGATAATGCGGAATACGGTTTCGGTATGGCCGTTGCCCAGAGCTTCAAGGAAGCTAAAATACTGAAAATCATGGAAGATAATCTGGATCAAGTTGAACCGGAGCTCAAGGCTGATTTTCAGGCTTATATTGAAGCCAATGATGATCGTGAAAAGCAGCGTGCTGTAAAGAACAGTCTGATTAAGAATCTTAAAGCGTCCAAAAATACGGAAGTTAAGGGACTTCTTGATATGGAGCGTGATCTTGTTTCTAAATCATGCTGGATCATCGGCGGCGATGGTTGGGCATATGATATCGGTTATGGCGGTTTGGATCATGTCATGGCCAACAATCTGAACGTCAATGTTCTTGTTCTGGATACGGAAACCTATTCTAACACCGGCGGTCAGGCTTCCAAGTCTACGCAGGCATCAGCCATAGCGAAATTTGCGGCCGGCGGTAAGGCGACAGCAAAAAAGGATATCGGTCAGATCTTTATGGAATATGGGACAGCATATGTCGCTTCAATTTCTCTTGGAGCGAATCAGATGCAGGCGATCAAAGCATTTAAAGAAGCGGAGTCTTATAAAGGTCCGTCCATTATTCTGGCTTACAGCCCATGTCTTGAGCATGGCATCAAGGGCGGCTTGACAAAGAGTGAACAGGTCATGAAGGACGCGGTTGCCTGCGGCTATACAACCTTATACCGTTTTGATCCACGTCTGGAAAAGCCGCTGCAGGTTGACTCCAAAGAGCCGGATTGGACAAAGTTTAATGATTTCCTGATGCGTGAAGCCCGCTACTTTAATCTTCCTAAGCTCAAGGGAGAAGAAATGGCTAAGGAAATGTTTGCCAAGACACTTGCGGATGCCAAAACACGGTACAGTAAGCTGATTGCTAAAAAGAATATGCAGGATGCACAGTAGCGATGATTTGAGGTGAAATTCTTTCAAAGCAGATGGTGCGTTTGATGAATTAGGCATTTTAAAAAAGTCTGAAGCGTGCATAACGAGTTTCAGACTTTTTAATTTTTAAAGAAGCCACATTTTTTGCGGTTAAAAGCGATATTACTTTCTTTTCTCGCTCTTTTTTAATGGCGATAATGTCCGTATAATGAGAAGTACCTAAGGAGTTTTTTTATGCGGATTGGTTTATTTACAGATACGTTTCCTCCTGATATCAACGGGGTGGCAAACAGCACATATATCTTATTTCAGGAATTAAAAAGGCATGGGCATGAAGTTTTTGTCATTGCGCCCAGAAAAGGAGCAGGCGGGGCACAATGGAATGAAGATCATACGATTCTGCGTCTGGCCGGTATCCGCTTGCCGAAACTTTATGGCTATGTGGCGACGACACCGCTGCATCTGAATGCCCTGATGATGATCGGTGATTTGCACCTGAATGTGATTCATGCGCAGACAGAATTTGGTGTTGGTATGTTTGCCAGAATGTGTGCGCATCAATATGGAATTCCGACCGTCATCACGTATCATACAACTTATGAAGATTATACCCATTATGCAAATATTTTTAACAGTGCCGCCTTTGATGAAAAAGCCAGGCAGGCGGTTGCATATTTGACCAAAATCTATGCCAATGCTTCCGTAGAAGTAATCGCGCCAAGCGAAAAAACAAAGGAAATGCTGGAACGATATCATGTCAAGACCAATATTCATGTGGTTCCGACCGGTTTGGATCTAAAGAAATTTTCACGCCAGGATGCCGATATAGAGAAGACAAAACATATTCGTGGCGAAGCGGGGGTACAGAACAAGGAGCGTCTGGTTATCTATGTTGGTCGAATTGCCGAAGAAAAAGCGCTTGATCTGGTTATTCGCGGCTTTGCCAAGGCGAAGCGGGCGGGATTAGGCGTAAGGCTTCTGATTGTCGGTGACGGCCCGGATCGTGAAAAACTGATGCAGTTGCGGGCGGATTTGAACGCGGAAAATACGATTTTATTTGCCGGACCTCGTCCTTCGGAACAGATTCCGGATTATTATCGGGCCGCCGATGCTTTTATCTCGGCTTCGCTTACGGAAACGCAAGGAATGACTTTCATTGAAGCCCTTGCCAGCGGACTTCCGGTGCTGGCTCGTCATGACGAGGTTTTGGATAAGCTGGTCATCGAAAATCAAACCGGCTGGTATTTTTCCGATGAAGAAACACTGCTTTCCAGGCTGGATTTATTCATGAAAACGGATTTGCAGCCGATGCGTGCCGCCTGTAAGAAACAGGCTGAGCCTTTTTCAGCTGAAACTTTTTATGAACGGATAATGAAAGTTTATGAAAGTGCGGTTAATAATTATGCTTCTTTTGTCAAAATTACAGATGTCAAGGTTAAGGATGATCTGGTTTGGCTGAAGTTTTCTGATTTAACAAACAAAAAGGAAAAAGATACACTTTGTATGACGCTGGATGATTACTTTTCAGCAGGATTGCGCAAGGGTGGAAAAATCAATACCGCATCTTTAGAATTATTTCGAAAAAATGAGAATACCGTGCGGATGTATCAAAGGAGCATTCGGAAATTGGCAATAAAAGATCGTACCGAACAGGAGATGCGATTATGGCTGCACCAGGAATCGGTATGTACGGAAGCGGATATTGAACGGATCATTGAACGATTGAAGGAAAAGGATTATATCAATGATGAACGCTATTGCCGGGATTTTGTCAATCGGATGAAACTGGCACTTTTCGGCCCGGGACGTATTTGTCACGATCTTCTGAAAAAAGGTATAGCGCAGGCGGATATTGACGCATTGCTGAACAGCAAAGATGAATCGACATTGGATGATGCAAGACGGTTTGCGGAAAAGACGGTTGTCACATTGCATGGTCTTTCTTTACGGGGCAAGAAACAGAAGTTGCGACAGAAGATGTTGATGCGTGGATATGAAGCGGAAACGATCAACCATGTTATGCAGGGATTGTCGTTTGCGGAAGCGGAAGAGGAAGAACTGGATACATTGCGTATCTGTGCTCTTAAGGCGAAAAAACGTTATGCACGTAAGTATACGGCGACCCAATTAAGAAATACGGTCTATCGTTATTGTGCGGCTCAGGGATTTAACAGCGAAGATATTTACGTGATTTTAGATGAAATGGAGTGGGATGAAGGATGACAACCATAAAAGAGTTTAAAGAAAAAGACCGCATTACGCAGAATTTACTTGTTAAGTCTTGTACAAAGGGAGTGACAAGCAAAGGCGCACCTTATCTGAACATTCAGCTGCAGGACGCCAGCGGTACGATTGAGGGCAAGTTCTGGGATGTAAAGCCGGAAGAAATGGAAGCTGTCATTATCGGACATGTTGAGCAGATTACTGCGGAAGTCCTTGAATATAATCATAATCTGCAGCTGAGAATTTCAAATATTATGGATATTGCGCAGGACAGTATAGATCTTTCTGCTTTCATACGCAGTTCACAGATGAGCGAAGAGGAGCAGAAAACGCAGATTCATCGGCTGATCCAATCGCTGCAGAATAAAAATCTGAAGACATTGGTGAGCGGCATGTATCGCCGCGTGGCAGATCTGTTTTTTGAATATCCCGCAGCAAGCCGCATTCATCATAATTATCGTGGCGGTCTGGCGGAGCATACGCTCGGTATGTGTGCACTTGCTGAAGCGGTTGCCGGTCTTTATCCTTTGCTTGATCGCGATCTTTTGATCGCCGGCGTTTTATGTCATGACCTTGGCAAAACTGCTGAATTAGGGGGCCTTGTTTCGGCAGATTATACAGAGGAAGGACGGCTGATCGGTCATATTTCCATCGGGCATGGATGGCTTATGGAAGTTGCCGAAGAGGAAGGTCTAAGCGACAGTGAAGAGGCGATATTATTGCGGCATATGATTTTGTCGCATCATGGAAAGATGGAATTCGGTTCACCTGTGATGCCCGCTATTCCGGAAGCTGAGATATTGTTTTTGATTGACAATATGGATGCCCGTATGAATACATTGAAACAGGTTTTTGACGGCATGAAAAGCGGCTCTTGGAGTCAGCGTATTTTTGCACTTGATAATCGTATGTTTTATAAGCGCAAGGAGTCGGCATAATGGGCATGCGTCTGGCTCTTGTACAGATGCTTCAGCGCTTTTTGGCGCAATTTGGACGCGGGGGATCGCTGCCAGGGGAACTTGCGTTACGCTTGGACCATGATTTTATTTCGCGTTTTCAGATGCCGAAAACGGTTATTCTTGTGACCGGGACAAATGGAAAGACAACGACAAGCAATCTGATCGCGGAAAGTCTGCGGCAGGCGGGATTGCGCGTATTACATAATCGTCGTGGCGATAATCTGAATGTCGGCATTGCTTCTCTGCTGGCTTCGGGTTCGGATCTTCACTATCACGTCCTTGCGGATGCGGTAGTCATTGAAGTTGATGAATTAACGCTGTATCGTCAGTTTTTCAACTTACATCCGACGCATCTGGTCGTGGCTAATTTTTTTCGTGATCAGTTAGATCGGGCGGGAGAAATGGAAACCATCATCCGCAAGATCATGGAAGTGACGAAAGACTTCAAGGGGACATTGATTTTGAATGGTGATGATCCGAATGTGATTCGCATTGGAGAACATGCGCAAAAAGCAAAGGTCTGTTATTTTTCGGTTGCGGAAAATGATCTGTCGCGTGCCATTCCGGATGAAGCGGGTGAAGGAAAGTTCTGCCCGCGCTGCGGCCATCGGCTTGTCTATGAATACTATCAATATGCGCATATTGGCCGCTTTCACTGTTTGTATGATGATTTCGGAAAAATAAAACCGGTGATATTGGCGGAGCAAATTCATCTTGAGGCGGAGACGTTTGTGGTAAACGGACAGATGTATCATACGTTTATAAACACGATTTACGGGATATACAATTGTTGTGCCGTATTGGCCGTCATGAACAGCCTGAAATTGGATCCGCTTTGTGCTGATCATGTATTTACACATTTTCATCTGAACGAAGGGCGCAATGAACGTTTTTCACTATCCAGACCGGCGACGATTCATCTGATTAAAAATCCGACCGGCGCCAACGAGGTTATGAAATTTATTCTGACCTGTCCGGTTCGTAAAAATATCTGTATCATCCTGAATGACAATGATCAGGATGGGCGCGATGTCAGCTGGATATGGGATACACATTTTGATCGTTTGCATGATCCGCTGGTGGATCATATTGTATGTTCAGGTCTGCGGGCCTATGACATGGCGCTGCGCTTAAAATATGATGGAATGGCAGATAAACTCAAGGTTATTGAGAAGCCTGCGGCAGCAATTTTTTGGCTGGATCAGGCGAAGGAGGACAGTTTTATTCTGGCAACCTATACAGCCCTTCATTCAACACGCCGGCTTTTGAAGAAGGAGGAAAATAGAAAATGAACCTCCATATTTTGTGGATGTATCATGATTTGATGGATTTATACGGTGATCGGGGAAATATACAGGTATTGAAGGGACGTTGTAAGGCGCGTGACATCACGATTTCCGTGGATACCTGTACGATTGGTGAAAAAAAAGATCCGGCCGCATACGATCTTGTTTTCTTGGGGGGAGGGGCAGACCGGGAGCAGGAGCTCTTATATGAGGACTTGCTTGGCCGTAAGGCCGATCTGGATCGTGCGCTGCGTGAAGGGACAACATTTTTATTGATTTGCGGAGGCTATCAGCTTTTCGGACAATATTATCAGGATCAGGATCAGAAAGTGATTGAAGGTCTTTCTTTTTTTCCATATTGGACGAAAGCAACCGATCGTGCGCATCGGTGCATTGGAAATATTGTGATTGAAGCAAATGTCGACGGAAAAACTTTTTCAATTGTCGGTTTTGAAAATCATGGCGGGCAGACATATGATGTTGCGACGCCCCTTGGTACGGTTCTTTATGGCAACGGGAATACTTTTGCCGGCCACGATGAAGGATTTGTAAATGAGCGGGTCATCGGCACATATATGCACGGGCCGCTGTTGCCAAAGAATCCGCAGCTTGCCGATCTGGTGCTGCATCGCGCGTTAAAGAAGCGCCATGGGGAAGTGGCATTGGCTCCCTTGGATGATCAGTTGGAAACCATGGCGCATGAGCGCATGCTTTCAAGGCTGCACATTAGGCGTGCAAGATAATCATGACATATTCACCGCATGAAAAGAGGTCAGAAAATGCAAAATGAAATTCGCTCTGCAGGGATGCTTCTGGATAATCAAGGTCGATTGGTCGAGGCGGGATATGCTTATACTTTGCGAAAAACATACTTGCGTTCCATGATCAAAGCAGGATCGCTGCGCATCAAAGAATGGGATTACTATCTGGTCAATGATGAGGCATATGCAGTTGCCTTAACAATTGCCGATAATGGATATATGGGCGTCGGCAGTATCAGTCTGATAGATTTTTCAAATCGTAAAGAAATGACAAAGACACGAATGCGTCTTTTCCCGATGGGCGGATTGAAGCTGCCGTCTTCTTCTGCACAAGGTTTAAGTACATGGACCGATAAGCAATGTCGAATCTGTTTTTTAGTAAAAGACGGGATAAGGACTTTAGAAGCAGAATATATCGGTTTCTATAAAGGAGAAAATCTGACAATCCGTTTACAGCTGGATGAGGAACCCAAAGATACCATGGTGATCATGACGCCGTTTCTGAATGATCCGCATGCATTCTACTATAATCAAAAAATCAATTGTCTGCGGGTTAAGGGCATTGTTTCGCTCGGCAATTGGTCACATGTTTTTGATAAAAATGCGTTTGGCTGCCTGGATTGGGGACGTGGCGTATGGACTTATGACAACACATGGTATTGGTCCAGCTGTTCTTCACTGCTTGACGGTCATCGCTTGGGCTGGAATTTAGGCTATGGATTTGGCGATACGCAAAAGGCCAGCGAAAATATGCTTTTTTATGACGGCACAGGCTATAAGCTGGATCGTGTCATGTTTCACATACCTCAAGATGCGGATCATGCATATCAATATATGAAACCATGGCGTTTGGAAGATAATGAAGGGCGGTTACAGCTTACGTTTGTGCCGCTTCTGGATCGTAAGGCGAAGATTAATGCCGGTTTTCTGCTTTCAGATCAGCATCAGGTATTTGGCCGCTTTTCGGGTTATGTTCTTTTGGATAAAAAAATTTCTGTTCTTTCTGCCCTTGGCTTTGCAGAGCGGGTGCACAATCGGTGGTGATTTTACATAAGTTGTTCTTTCTCTATATGAATCACGGCTGGAGCAAAAAGTGTCGGTTCTTTCAAAAAAATATTGATAAAACATGCATGAAAGTTGTATGCTGTAAATAAGTCAGGACATCTGCTTTACAAGAGCGGAAGATGATCGACATCGTGCGGCCTTTTTTTTGTTACCTGACATATGCAGATCATCATAATTTCCGCAGAAGGAGAGAAGCCAATGCAGAAAAAAATAAAAGCTATACCTCAGGAAGAATTGATTGATTTGCAGGATTTTTGCAAAGCGATGCGTTTTGCCCGCCGCCGCCGGCATATGACCCAGAAGGATCTTTCAGCGGCAACGGGTATTACGCAAGGAGATATCAGCAAGCTGGAGCGCGGTAATTCTAATCCGTCATTAAAGACGTTGCAGCGCATTGCGGACGGTTTGAAGTTGCAGTTAAAAGTGGAACTCAGAAAAAAGCACAAGTCTTCTCGTGAGCCGGAATAAAATCTGGCTCTTTATTATATGATGCATTAAACTATTGTTAATTTTACGGGAGGCGGAGCATGGAATATTTCACGCGATTTCATCTCGATAAAGAAAAAGATATATCGGTCACGCTCTATCGCTCACGCGGTCAAGTACGGTATGTTCTGCGCACGTTAAATTATAAAACCGAAAATCTGATTACCAATCTGGCTAAATTATGCCACCTGCCTTTGAGCGAAGATAAACACGGTCTTAAAATAATCGAAGGGACAGTTCCATCCTACTATGATGCCGATTGCCGCTTAATGTATCGCTTTCGATTGGGTGAACTGGATGCGGCAAGCATTGATGAAAATGGACAGGTGACGATTCTGGCGGCTATTCCGGCCATTTCCAAAACATTGATGTCGCAGACCAAAGAATATCGTTTGCGTTTTGCCAAAACCATCGTTCGTACCGCCATACCCTCTGAATGTAAATTCAGAACGGATCTGCATACACACATGAATGCCAATCTGACGCCGGATCAGCTGATTGCGCTTGGCATCAAGCATCAGATTCAATACCCGTATTATTATGTACGTAAACTGGGACTGCATTTAACAAAGAGCCAACGTCAGTTTCTGCAAAAACAGCGCATGATAGCCGCTCGCCGCTATGCTTCAAGTGCACTGGCGGGAAAGGCTTTGCGGCGGATGATTGATGACCATACATTCATCAATTTTGCCGATCTGATTTTACATAATTTTGCATCCGCCGCAGATAATCTTGCCAAAATCCGCGTATCGCTTGCTATTTTAAAAGATGGGCAGGCGGTCTTTACCAATCTTGAGAAAGTGTATACATACCGCTATGTGTTTGCCAAAGGGATACCGGCAAAGCGGAAGATTTCTCTGCGCCAAATAGAGTCTATTCCGGATACCGATGTGTGTGCCATTTTGCTGCAGATGCTTGCCGATAGGCAAAATCCGGCTTATGCGGACAATACGCTGTTTCAAGATAAATTACTTTGGACGGCGCGCAACTATGCCCGTCATGGCATCCGCTATGTGGAAATATCGGATACGACGCTTGTCAAGCCGATGGAGGCAAGTTCCATGTTGCAGTCGGTGCATGCCGTCATGCCTGCCATTTATAAAGAAACGTCCGTTCGTATCCGTTTTCTGGCAGCCTTACGCCGTATTCCGCTGTCCTCTAAAGCGGATCAGCCAAGCACATATGAAAGCCTGCGGACCTTGCGGGCGATCGCATGTGATCCATATGTGGCCGGCAGTGATATTGTCGGTGAAGAAATAAATGATATACGCAGTTTAAAACATGAGATTGCTGCTTTGACACATATTGCCGCCGATCATCCGGGCTTTGTTTTACGGATTCATGCCGGTGAAAATGACAGCTTGCGCAGTAATGTTGAAAACGCAATATGCTGTGTACAGGAATCGCTTGCCAAAGGTCAGCAGATGCCTTGCTTGCGCATTGGTCATGGTCTTTATACGCCCGGTCTGCATTCGAAAGCGGGACAAAGGTTACTGAATCGTATCCGTGCCAATCATGTCACTTTGGAATTTCAGATGACATCCAATGTGCGTCTGAACAATTTAAGCACCTTGCAAGCTCATCCGCTGAAACGTTATCTGAAAGAAGGGATTGCTTGTGTACAGGGAACGGACGGCGGCGCGATTTATGGAACGGATTCCATTGATGAACAGCTGGCTTTGGAAAATCTTTTGAACCTGCATATTGAGGAACAATTACTCATGTGTCATGCGGAAAATGTATGTATGAGTCAAGGTGAAAAAAATTTCCGAGACAAAGAAAAGAAACTCTGTAAATGTTTAAAGAAAAAGACGCTTGCCGAATATTATGCCAAGCGTCTGGAACAACCGTTTGTGTTCAATGTCGAAAAGCAGGAAGAGGGATGCCGTTATGATACGGAAACGGCTTTTAAAGATAAAATACAGGAGATACCATATGATCACAAACCGATCGTTGTCTGTGGTGGCAGTTTTAATAGTGCACATCGTTCTACCCGTCTGCATAAGATGGAGTGCATGTTGATTGATCGGCTGCTTGCAAAAGCGGATCCATCGAAAACCGTCTTTGTGATCGGGCATAAACTGACCGGATATGAGAAATATCTGCTGGATCAAAATAGAGGGCGTTTTGCCATCTATACCTTTGTGCCCAAGCGTTTGTCGGCACGTGAAATTACACAATTGAAAGCAAGTAAAACACATGTCCGCATCGGCATTGAAGACAGTGAAATGGGCTTATATAAAAGTGTCGCTTTTGAGGTTTTCAAGCATCGCAATTCCATTTTATTGGCGTTTGACGGCAATGCATCAGTGGAAAATCTCATTCAGGAAGCACGCAATGCGAAATATGAAACGAGAATTTTTATTGATGCGACCGTTCGCAGTCTGCGTATCAAGGCACAATCTTTGCAGGGATATATCACCTTGTTCGATAACGCGGATGCGGTGGAGGAAATTCTCAAGTACAGCAGTTGACTGTGAAGAGTTGAAAAACCGGTTCTATAAAACAGGATCGGAGTAAAATCGGTCTTTTACTTTGTATATAGAATTTTTCACGATAAATCAGATTTGTATGCATGCGAAAATAGATAATGTGCTAAGTGGAACCTGTCGGCAACAATGAAGATCAACTTTATTTTTCATCATTTTACGATGGGACTTAACTTTTCATTTAAGAAATTTGAAAAAGATGGAGCAAATGGCTTGTTTTTCGATCAGAGAAATTTTATGATCAATGTGCTGAGCGAAATAGTTGGATATCCAACTAATCATAGAAAGAGGTGGCGGCATGAATGTTATTAAGAGAAGCGGGGAAGAAGTTTTTTTTAATGCGGACAAAATCCGCAATGCGGTTAAAAAGGCGAATGCGGCAACGGTGGACGAGCGGAGAATGAATGACGCGCAGATCGACGCGATTACCGATCGCGTAACCGTTTTATGCAATCAGATGGAACGGGCTGTCGCGGTTGAAGAGATTCAGGATCTTGTAGAAGAAGCGATTATGCAGGAGAGAGCTTATCAAGTCGCCCATAATTATATTACTTATCGCTATGAGCGGGCATTGATACGTAAAGCCAATACAACGGATGAAAAGATCATGTCTTTGATCGGCCGCACCAATGAAGAAGCGAAACAGGAGAATTCCAATAAAAATCCGACCGTCAACAGCACCCAGCGCGATTATATGGCCGGTGAGGTGTCCAAAGATATTACCCGTCGTTTTCTTCTGCCGCCGGATATTTTAGAGGCGCATGAGCAGGGAATTATCCATTTCCATGACGCGGATTATTTTGCGCAGCCGATGTATAACTGCTGTCTGGTCAATCTGGAAGATATGCTTCAAAACGGTACGGTTATATCCGGTACGGAAATTGAAAAACCGCATAGTTTTGCGACCGCATGTAATATCGCCACGCAGATAATCGCCCAGGTTGCGTCCAATCAGTATGGCGGACAGACCATTACATTAAGTCATTTAGCTCCATTTGTAGATATTTCACGGCAGAAATACCGCAAAGCCGTGGCGCAGGAAATGGCCGATGCCGGCGTGGAAGTTTCTCTTGAAAAGATCAATGCGATCGCGGAACAACGTGTCCGCAAGGAGATCAAAACCGGCGTACAGACAATTCAATATCAGATCATTACTTTGATGACGACGAATGGACAGGCGCCCTTTGTCACCGTATTCATGTATCTGGATGAAGTGGAAGACGGCCAGGTGCGAGACGATTTGGCGATCATTATTGAAGAAATGCTGAAACAGCGCATGCTGGGGGTAAAAAATGAAAAGGGAGTCTATATTACGCCGGCTTTCCCCAAGCTGATCTATGTACTGGATGAAGATAATATTCATGAAGACAGTCCGTATTTTTATCTGACCAGACTGGCGGCACAATGTACGGCAAAACGAATGGTGCCGGATTATATTTCCGCCAAAATCATGCGCGAGTTGAAAGGCGATGTCTATCCATGTATGGGCTGCCGCAGTTTTTTGACCCCGGACCGCTTTACAGATAATGGCTGGCAGAATGAGGAACACGCTTTAACCGCCAACGGCAAGCATAAGTATTACGGCCGCTTCAACCAAGGCGTTGTTACCATTAACCTTGTCGATATTGCCTGCTCAAGCGGCAAAGATATGGACAAATTCTGGCGGATTTTCGACGAGCGTTTGGAAATGTGCTATCGTGCCTTGATGATTCGACATCAGCGTTTGTTGTCAACGCCCAGCGATGTGGCGCCGATCCTCTGGCAATACGGTGCCATTGCCCGCCTGAAAAAAGGCGAAACCATTGATAAGCTGTTGTTTAACGGTTATTCAACTATTTCCCTTGGATATGGCGGACTTTACGAATGCGTGCGGTATATGACCGGCATTTCGCATACTTCTGTAGAGGGGGAGAAATTTGGCTTGGCGGTGATGCAGCATCTGAATGATGCCTGTGCCAAGTGGAAAAGCGAGACCAATATTGATTTCTCGGTATATGGGACGCCGATGGAATCGACAACCTATAAGTTCGCCCGCTGCCTGCAGAAACGCTTTGGCGTCATTGAGGGCGTAACCGACGAGAATTACATTACGAATTCTTATCATATTCATGTCAAGGAAGAAATCGACGCTTTCGATAAGCTGACACGTGAGTCACGTTTCCAGAAACTTTCACCGGGCGGTGCCATTTCCTATGTCGAAGTACCGAATATGCAAAATAATATTCCGGCGGTTCTGGCGTTGATGAAGCATATTTATCACACCATTATGTATGCCGAGCTGAACACCAAGAGCGATTATTGCCAAGTGTGCGGTTATGAAGGTGAGATCCGAATTGAAGAAGACGCACATCATAAACTGATTTGGAAATGCCCCGTTTGCGGGAATACGGATCAGTCCAAAATGAATGTCGCCCGACGTACATGCGGTTACATCGGTACGCAATACTGGAATCAAGGCCGTACAGCGGAAATACGTGACCGCGTACTGCATCTGTAGCGGCATTAGAAGATATAAAGGAAAGAGGGTAAAGTCCATGCATTACGGCACCATTAAGACAGATGACATTGCCGATGGAGAAGGCGTCCGCGTTTCTTTGTTTGTCAGCGGTTGTACCAATCGCTGCTCAGGATGTTTTCAGAAACAAACATGGAATTTTCATTATGGAAATCCCTATACGGAAGAAACGGAAGCCTATATTTTAGAAGCATTGGATCACCCTTGGATCGCCGGTTTTACTTCATTGGGCGGAGAGCCGTTTGAACCGGAAAATCAACGCGTTCTGGTTGGTTTGATGCGCAAGATCAAAGCGCGCTTTCCGCAAAAAACCATTTGGAGCTATACCGGATTTGTTTTAGAAAAGGATCTCGTTAAGGGAGGTCGGAAATATACAGAAGTAACGGAAGAAATGCTGTCTTTTTTGGACGTTCTGATTGACGGACCTTTTATCTTATCGCAAAAAAATATCGCGCTGGCTTTTCGAGGATCGGAAAACCAGCGGGTTATTGATATGCGCAAGACAAGAGAAACCGGGCAGATTATATTGTATATAGATGATCTGGAGCAAGTTCGAAAAAAACATATAATCAATGCGGAACAGGAACGCCCATAAAATCGGCATCAATGCTTTCAGGCTGAAAATTTTCAAGCAGCGAAAGTGCCAACTGTAAACTTTTTTCATAGAGTTGCGGATAGGAATCAGTTGCAGTTCCTTTTTGGGGATCGCTGTAAGGCGTATGATACAGATTTAACAGCGGACAGTTTTTCTTATTATTTAACATCAATGAGGAAAGAAAATGAGGCTTATGCAGGGCGTTTTCCAGACGATAGATCGCTTTATATTTTCTTTCGTTCGGTGCCAGCAGATGCAAGTTTCGAGCCATTTCAAACGGCGCCCTGCGCAGAGAGGATAATGGCAAGTGGAGATTGAATACTTCCAGAAACAAATGTTGATAAAAAGACGCCAGCTTTTCCGCTTCCGACTTCGCTATTAAAATTTTTTTATAGACATCATAACGGTTGATATCGCCCAGCATATATACGTCCAATGTGCTTTCAAGCCATACATGACAGATGCCTTTTGGCTCATGACGAGATTGAGAAAGGATATATGCGTATGCTTCAATCAGCGGATGAATCGTTCGATCCATGGCGTAGTGGCATAGATATCCTGCGACATAGGCGCGCAAGTCATCATCTGTCGCATGTTCCCGCATCCATAGAATGACCTCGCGCGGTTTTTGATGGTGCAATAAGGTACCATATTTTGCTAAAGAACCGGGCAGGAAATGAAAGCCGGTGAAGAAAAAAAGATCCGGGCCCTGCGCACCAAGATGAAAGAGCGGGCAAGAGATGTTTGAGAGCGAAGCGACGCGCTGCTGAACATCTATGCAAAACAAATCATGCGTTGTAGCTGCAGGCATAAATTACTCCTTTACATGTAATGCGCTTCCTAAAAGCGCTTTCAGAAAGAGTTCCAGCGTAACGGACCAATGACTGCTCCATTCCAGAGCCGCACAATATTTATCCACCTGTGATACAATTCTGCCTTCCCGCGTAAGAGGTCTGTTCTTATCGATTGGCCACATATGGTGCAGGATACAGTCTTCCATAATGGGGTCAAGTGAAAAACGTGCTTTTGCATTTGTCCATGCGATCCGCGGATGAATCTGCAGATGAAGCCGCCGACGAATTTCGGACTCGGGAAGATGGGGATCATATAAATAAAAATCATGCAGTAATGCACCTTTTGTGCAGGATATATACTGCAAGTGCTCACGTTTGGATATGCGGTAAGAATACCAGGCGACATTCAGGCAATGCTGATAACGTGTTGTATAGTGATGATGTGTATAATTCTGCAAACGGATAAAATCCGGATGATGCAGAATAGAATGCACGATGGTCAGAAATTCTTCTCTTTCTTCAGGGCGGATATCAGTTCCGATAATCTCTATCATACAGGTTTTTCCTCCTTTATTTTTTCAGGCAGATCCTTGATTTTTGCAAGCGGAAGCGAGCATAGAGCAACCCGGATGCCATGGTGAACCGGCACGGTATAAATATGACGATTGATCAAGGCATGATACCAATTGTTTACTTCCGCATCATCCCGGCATCGTAGGGTTATGAAAAATCCTTCGTGATAGGGATAATAAAGCAGACCCGCGTTGTCCGCCAAGGTGCAGAAGAGTTTTCCGCGTTTTCGCAAAAGATCAATATAGAAATCTTTTTCCTTCAAGAATGAATCTTGCAGATCGCGGGTTACACGTACAAAGGTATCCATCGCTCCTGTATGAATGCTTGACCATGTTGCGCGAGCGATTTTTTCAAAGACGATTTCGAGGTCCTGTATATCTGTTTCGCGTTTGGCAATGGCAATGGCCGCTCCGCAGCGCAAGCCATAGGCGGTCATGGTTTTAGAACAGGAGAAGGCAATAACGAATAAGACATTTTCAGATAAATGATTCAGCAGTTCCATATAATCCCGGCTGTGGGCAAGGTTGAAGCTGTAATCTATGTAGGCGATATCGTTCAGAATGGTAATCGGCGTTGTGGCGCTGAGACGATTCAGCATGATGATCAGTGCTTTCCATTCCGCTGTGGATAGAGAATATCCGGTTGGATTATGACAAGGATCATTGATGACGATGGTGATATGAGACTGTTTCTTCTGCAGCTGTTTTATTTCATTTTCAAGACTTTGTAAATGAAAATGAGAGCCGTCAAACAAAGAATAGGTTTTAAAAAGATATTGATTGGTTTGCGCCATCAGAGCATAAGCACCCCAGGCAATCCTTGGGATGAGAAGTGTTTCATGACTGTCTAATGTAGCACGCATCGTCATATAAACGGCTCCGCTGCCGCCGCAGGACGCAATGACGGTATGGGGCAGACGAACTTTGTCCTGACAAACCCAAGAAAAAACCTGTTTTCGATAATCCGCGTTGCCTTTAAAACTTTCAGCATAGCGCGCTTGAGCGGTGTAGGGCAGGCTGGTCAAGGTGTCATATACGGTATGAAAAGCGGCCAGATGGCCATTTTCGTCATACAACATACCTAAAGTTGCATCATAAACATAGGGGTCATGATCCGCTTTAGCCATCGCTGCGGTGGTAAAAACAGCGTCCGCTAATGGAGAGAGGGAAATAGATTTACGCACAAAAGACATAAACAGCTGCCTCCAAAGGAGAATTATAAACTATAATTCTTATATGAGTGAGAAGAAAAACCTGCCTGTAGGGGCGTGGATCATGTTGATCTTGGCCGTCGTCATCGGCATAACATCATTAACCATGACTTTATTGTCGCATCATTTGGAAAAAAACGCAGTTCAGCAGACACCGGCCGGTGTCTATTGGATGCCTAAGGAGATGACAACGACGATCTCTTTCATGGCCGCCGGGCGTATCAGTGTCAAGCCGCAGGATGATGCGTCAAAGATTTTCGACGAGATGGCTTTTGTGCACAATTATGAGTTCGCATCTTATACGCAAGATACAAGTGATACTTTGGAAAATGGATTGTTGATTCAAAAAAATGCGGCGGATACGGGCTTTACGGCAGTTTCCTATGCCACTCCGGATGTTTTACACAATGGGCCGGCATATGTTTTGTCGATCTTGAACAGTGAACAGGATAAAGGCCTGATGATAGGCGGCATTCATGCTTCGAGTGCCGCACAAAAGCAGCTGCCGATCTTGGATGTATCGGGAATCAAAATTGCTTATCTGGCGTTTACCGACATATTAAAGCAGCCGCTTCCGGCAGATGAACCTTATCTGGTAGATGTATATGATGATGAAAAAACACCGCTTCTGATCGCCAAGGCGGCAGGGGTGGCCGATGTCGTCATTGTTTCCATTGCCTGGCAAGGAGAAGACGGACAGTTGCCTATGCAGCGGCAACAGGAAATTGCCGAAAAAATGGCCTATGCCGGAGCTTCCATTATCATCGGAAATGCGGGCAGTGCAATTCAGCCGGTGACTTGGATTGAAGACTGCCTTGTATATTACAGTCTTGGAAATTTACTGGACAGCCATCAGGGCGCCAAGTCTGTCGGCGCTTTGGGCGCCGTTACGATCACTAAAATTCAGACGGGGAATGCCTCACGTATTGAATTGACAAATCCGAAAGTTGATCTGGTTGCCCGCATACGGCAAGAGAAGACCGATACAGTACGCCTTTTGACAAAATGTGCAGATCAGGCGGCCGATCGCAATGAGATTTTAAGCGAAAAAACAGCCGTTATTCAAATGTTGGATGATTCTATCCGCATAGGAGGAATGGAATAAAGCTCCTCAGCGCTTGAGATGAAGAGTGTGATTTTGTAACCGGTATTTTTTCAGAATCGGGAATAAAAGCGCAAAGAAAGCGCCCAGAAGAGCAATCTGAAAGGGTAATAGAACCGTATTTTTCAAAAGACTTTTCGCGGCATAGTACAGATATCCTTTGCTGTACAACATGGCGGACCACAAAGAGCCAAGCAATACGTTGACACCATAACTGGTGATGACTTTCGCCCAAATGATATCGCGCCAGCGAATATCTTTTTCATAGAAAAACCACCCATAGACAAATTCACCCAGCATGGCGGTCAGGGTATAGCCCGGAAACCACGGTCCCATGGGATTGATCATATAGCCGATCAGATCGCTCAGAGCACCGGATACCATACCGGCGGATGGTCCGATGAGCATGGCTTCTAAAGCGACAATCAGAAAAGTCAGACTGAAATATAGATTTTCACCAACAGGAAGGGCAAAAAAACTCATAACAACTTTCAACGCGATAAAAGAAGCGATTAAAGCCAGCCAGCGGGTATCAGATAATTTTTTCCAAGATGATTTGAATCTCATAAAAGCTCCTTTCCGTTCACCATGCGTGATCAGAAAGCAGCACGTTCATGGGGAAACAAAGGGCGACCGCAGGAAATAATCCTTTCGTCCACAGGTTATCCTCATTTCCTGTGGCACTTAACGCCGCCGTTTTGAATGCTTATAGACTATCGCATTCAAGATCATGTGTCCAGCTTTACGATTGTCACAGCCATGCGGTAAAATGCTGGCAATGAAACCGACAATTGCCGTTACATGGAACAATCCTTCAACAGATTCTCAAGTCAGACGCTATGGCGGGGATGAAACGATTTATGCTTTACAAGGTTTTTCCTATTCCGCTTTAGCGGCATATCCATTAGAAGCGTTAACCGGTTTAAAGACATGGTCTGTGCTGGTGAACCGGCTTTTTGCGCAATCTGAAATGAGCCGTCTTGAAAAGCTTTTGCAAGATCTTTCCGCAACCGATGTAACACATGTATATTTTGCCGATCCGGCTGTTTATCAATTGACGCCAAAACCCCTTCGTCCCCGGTTGATTTATCGTTCTATGACATTAGTCACCAGTCTTGCGGATGCGCAATGGTGGGCCGATCAGGGAATCGCTTTTGTCAGCCTTTCTCCCCTTGTGACATTAGAAGAAATCGCGAAGATGATCAGGGGCTGCCCAAAGGCGGAAGTCACTATCCATGGGCATCTGCTGCAGTCTGTTTCAAAACGGAAATTGTTATCTGCATATGGCCGTTATGCGGGCATTTCTCATGCTTTTACCACAGCTGATAACTTAGCGATTATGGAGACGAACCGGCATGAGCGCTTTCCGATTTATGAGCAGGAAGAAGGCACGCTGATCTACACCGACTTTGTACAGGAAAGTTTTGCCGATATCGTATCTTTTGCTGAAATGGGCGCCGGCCGTTTCTTTGTCGAAAGTGCTTTTGTTCAACCGGATGAAATTTTAGAGGCGCTTTCCATCTATGACTCTCTTTTGCGCGGCATAGCCGGGGATGCAGAGGGTTTTCGCAAACGTCATGCTGATACACATTACAGCCGAGGTTACTATGGACAGAAAACCATTTTTTAAAAAACCGGAGCTTTTAGCACCGGCGGGAGATAAAGAACGGGCAAAAACCGCAATCTTGTTTGGTGCGGATGCGGTTTATCTTGGCGGCAAAAAATACAGCTTACGCGCCCGCGCTTCTAATTTTTCCATGTCCGATATTGAAGAAACATGCGCTTTTGCCAAGGCGCATGGTGCGCGTGTACATGTGACCGTAAATGAAATACCCCATCAGGAAGATTTTACCGGCTTGCCGGATTATCTATGCGCACTGGAAGCAGCCGGAGTCACGGCCATCATCGCCGCCTCGCCGGCTATTATGTCCTTGGCTCATCAATATGCGCCGAAACTGGCGATCCATTGCAGCACACAATTTTCCATAACGAATATTGAAGCGGCAAAATTCATGGTGGAACATGCTTTTGTTGATCGCATCGTGCTGGCGCGCGAATGCACCCTGCACGATGTAAAATCCATTGTTCGCCAATGTCCGGTGGAAATTGAAGCCTTTATTCACGGCGGTATGTGTGTAAATTATTCAGGCCGCTGTACTTTAAGCAACCGGATGACATTGCGTGATGCCAATCGCGGCGGTTGTGCGCAATCATGCCGATGGTCCTATCATCTTTTTGAAAAGGAAAGAGCATTATCGAAAGAGCATTCGGCTTTTACGATGGGTTCCAAAGATCTTTCCGGCGGCATGATCATCGGGGCACTCATGCAAGCGAACGTTTGTTCCTTCAAAATAGAAGGACGGATGAAAACGGAATTTTATGTGGCTTCCATTGTATCCGCCTATCGTCATTTGATAGATGAATTATATGTACATGGCGGCCAGCTGTCGCCGGAAAAGCTGCAATATCATCTTTGTGAAATCGCCTTGTGCACCAATCGCGAAACATGGTCAGGGTTCTATCTGGATACGCCGGAAGAAGGAATTATTGCACACGATATGAGCAATGCGGATGTGAATCACGCTTTTGTTGGCAAGGTAAAAGCATATGATGAAAAAAAGAAGAGAATTGACGTGGAAACACGCAACCCATTTGTTGTGGGGGATATGATTGAAGTACTGGAGCCGGGTAAAAAAAATCGCTTGTTTGCCCTTACGGAAATGCAGGATAAAGAAGGGCATCAGTTGTCGGCAAGCCGCCGGCCGATGGCAACCGTTTCTCTTTCCGTTCCTTTTGCCGTTGGTGTAGGAAGCTTGTTGAGAAAGAGAGGATAAGATGAGACTGGAGGGAATGATTTCCATCAAGGCGGCCATACTTTCCAAACGCTATGCCGTAGAACAGGTATGGATTGATGTAAAGAAAAGAGATCATGATACCGCTTTTTTGCTGAAGCGTTGTCAAGAAAGAAATATTCGTGTACAGCGTTTAAAGCGCGAAGAAATGGATACGATGGCCTCAGGCCGTACTTATGGCGGTCTTTTGGCAGATGTTAAAAACCGCGTTTATCAGTCTTTGGAAGAATGTTTTCCGCATGATCTGATGCCTTTTCTGGTGCTTCTTGAAGGTGTAGAAGATCCATTTAATCTGGGCTATGTCATGCGTGCTTTGTATTGTGCCGGCTGTACGGGGCTGATTTTGCCGGTGCGCAATTGGGCCCATGCCGAGGGAACGATTTTGAAAAGTTCGGCCGGAGCGGGAGCATATATGAATGTTGTATGCATGGATCCTTTGACAGCGGTGGAAGAATGTAAAAAGAAAGGCCTTTACGTCTATGCGGCCATGCGCAAAAAAGCGATCGCCTATACGCAGGGAAATTATACAAGACCCATTTTATTATGTATCGGCGGCGAAATGAGAGGATTAAGCGCCGGTGTTTTGGAGAAGGTGGATCAGCATATTGATATTCCCTACGCACGTGAGTTTCATAACGCCTTGAATGCCGCGGCCGCCGGGGCCGTTCTCGGTTTTGAAGTAAACCGCCAGCGGCATATTGATCGTCTTGAACAAACGAATGCTGCGGTTGGAGCTGAGATCGTATAGATTTATTTTGTACAGAATCAATATCGGTGGAAAGGGCATAGGGAATTGATACAAGTGGTTATGGAGAAGATAAAGGAGTCAGGCATGGAACGTATCACATCTCGCAGCAATGCTCGAATCGTCCTTTGGGATCGGCTGCATGAAAAAAAAGAACGCTATGCGCAAAGACGTTTTTTGATTGAAGGGCAACATTTGATTGAAGAAGCATTGAAGCATGAGCTGGTTGAAACAATTTTAACGGTGGAGGAAACGGCGCCTTTTCCGTTTGCGGACATCATTCAAGTTCATCCGTCGGTCATGAAAAAACTGAGTCGTAATATTTCGCCGGTGCGATATATGGCAGTATGCCGGATGAAAGAGGAAATAATTCGTAAAAATGACCGTATTTTATTGCTGGATGATATACAGGATCCGGGAAATATCGGCACGTTGATCCGTACGGCGGTTTCGTTTTCTTTTGACGGTATTTATCTTTCTCCTGGATGTTGTGATATTTATAATGAAAAGGTCATTCGCAGTACGCAAGGCGCGTTATTTGCGATTCCGCTGCGATATGACAATCTGTTAGATGTGATGGAAGATCTGCATCGTCACAAAGTACGTATCTATGCCGGCACTTTGGACGCATCCGTTCCGCTATCGTCTGTAAAGATCAGCGGCAAGGCGGCTTTTCTTCTGGGCAATGAAGGGCAGGGTATTCATGAGCCGCTGCAAAGAAAGAGCGATGTCTGCATGCGAATTGAAATGAAGGGCTTTGAATCGTTGAATGTGGCGGTTGCCGGCGGCATCATCATGTATCATTTCAGGGCTTAAATGTTATATAACAGGGACGAATAAGCGAAGTATGCAACATTACGTACATCAAAAGAAAGACAATATGCAATACTAATAGAGAGAAAGAGGATTGCATATGAACAGAAACTGGAAAGTCGGGTACGGCGGCAAGGCTTTGTTACAAGGGGCGCGATTATTGCAGAAAGGGGCCATACAGATTATGACCAGCCGCCCGCAAGGGAATTGGGAATGTACGGTAAAAGAAAAGGATAAGATATATCAGGTTCATGTGGATGGGGATGAGCATGTTATATGTTCATGCGGAAAAGAACATTGCGCTCATGGAGCGGCGGTGTTATATGCTTTATTGGATCACATGGATGAAACGGATCGGCTTTTACCCGGCCGCCTGCTTCTGGAAGCAATCGAGCGTATGAGCGATGAAGAAAAAACGGCATTACTGTTTTGCGGCGCCATGGAAGAAGAATCGGTTTATGAAGCGGTTGAAGCGATTTCCAAAAATCAAAAATAACCGCATATACGAAATTGTGTTTCCTTGTTTACTAACGGTTCTTCCGTTATGCGCAGATGATCAACTCGAATTCGGCGATTGTCATTTGGCATGGTGTGGATAAAAGTGAGAAGATCTTTTTCCTCACCCTGAATATGAATTTCGACATTTCCGTCTTCCAGATTTCGGACATTGCCGGTTAAATGATAAAGAGATGCATATTTCATGCATACCCAGCGAAAGCCGACGCCTTGCACGCGGCCGCTTACGATGATGTGCAACCGTTTTAACATATGTTTACTATAGCATGAGAAAACAGGGAGAAACAAATGCGGGCGATTTTAACGAATCAGACAAATTTTGATCAGCCATGGGCGGAAAGCGGCCTGTATGACAGGCTGACGCCATCTGCCGATGTCTTAGTTATGCCGATCGATTCTGACGAAGAGTGGCGGATGGATGCGGCGACATATCGCGAAGATCTGCTGCGTCCGCTATTGCATTACGGCATTCATCAGAAACAAATACATATTCTTTCGGCAGCAGAGTTGACCAAGGCAAAACTGGAAAACAGCGACATCGTTGTTCTGTCCGGTGATAATCCGCGTTTCATTGATGATTGTTTGCAGGATTCTGCATGCATCGAAATGCTGCAAAATTATCAGGGCATCTTTCTGGGTATTGCCGGCGGGGCGGAAGTTTTAATGGATACGTATCGCAATATTTGCTTAGACGATCGTGAAATTTATGAAGGATTGGGAATTGTAAAAGGACTGACACTTTTTGCTGATTATCAGCAAAACAGGGAAACGGTTCGCGCGATTATAGATGATTTGGAACAAAATGGCCGCTCCGTATTGGTCATGCCGCAAGAAAGCGCGGCGGTGATAGATGAGGGGTATTTGGATCTGCTTGGCGATTCTTTTCTGCTGCAGATGTCCGATCTGGATGATCTTTATCAACTGCTTGATTCCATGATGTGATAGGATACGCTTATCAGGGAAAAGCATATGAAAAAAGTTTTATTGTTAACGAATATGGATGCGGGAACCGGCGCCATCGCCGAAAATCTGCCGAAGATTCTGCAGCAGCTTGTTCAGGCAGGCTGCGAAGTAACCGTATATCCCATTTTATATCGACAAGGTTTGGATACGCAGGCGATTCTGGAAAAAACAAAAGGCCGTTTTGATTGTATTTTGGTTTCCGGAGGCGATGGCACATTGAATCATCTGATTGATGCTATGATGCATACCGCATATGATAGGCCGTATGCCTTTCTGCCGCTGGGCAGCTGCAATGATTTTTCGCGAAGCATTTATCATGGGCGGCAGCCTGATTTGGAAGATGTTTGTCGGGCGATTGTGGAAGGTCATCCATTTTACTATGACATCGGCGCCTTTAATATGCGCTATTTTAATTATATTGCCGCCTTCGGCGCATTTACAGATGTCAGCTATACGACGGCACGAGAATGGAAAAACCTTCTGGGCTATGGCGCATATGCGATGCGTGCGCTTTCCAATCTTCCCAATGGTCTGAATACGCGTGTACATATGCGTCTTGAATGTGATGATCAGATTTTACAAGGCGATTATCTTTTGGGCGGCATATGCAACACCCGCTCAGTTGCCGGCATGCAGACACCGTTATTGTCCGCTTCAAAACTGAATGACGGGAAGATGGAGTTGCTGCTGATTGATGTTCCGAAAGATCTATTTGAAATGAATGCCATTTTGGCAGCGCTGCATCATGAAAATACGCGGGATCCGCATATTCATCTGTTGCAGGGTTCACATTTTCATTTTATCTTTGATCAAGAAATTTCCTGGACATTGGATGGAGAGGATGGAGGCAAAGTAAAAGAAGCGGATATTCATGTCGTTTCCGATCGGATTGCCACCCTTTTTTAGCCTTTTGAACGCAATCCCCCACGAAATTTGGAGAACCTGATATAATAACTTTATATAAGCTTTTGCATCTTTTACAGAAAGGTACACGATTTTGTGTTTGTAACCCAGCGAAAGCTTTTATCTATTTTAAGATAGGGAGAGGAATCAAGTATGGCAGCAAAATGTCCGGTGTGTGGAGCACCAATGGAAAACAACAGCTGCGGATATTGCGGATACAAAGAAGAAAACATCCCTAATCCTGCAACTGTACCGCCTCAGCAGGGGCAGCCCATTGTTCAACCACAGATTATTATCAACAATCAAAACATTCTCAATTCTGGGGTAGTGTTGGGGGTCAGCAAGAAAAATAAGATGGTCGCACTGTTACTTTGCATCTTCTTGGGGGTACTTGGCGTACACAGGTTTTATGTGGGTAAGATTGGTACTGGCCTCCTCTACCTGTTCACAGGCGGTTTGTTTGGAATTGGATGGATTATTGACATCATCTTGATTGCGTTTGGCTCCTTCAAAGATCAATTTGATTTGCCGCTGCGTCAGTAAAAGGCGGTGATAGTATGGGGCTGTTGGATGCAGTAAAGGACCAGTTTCTTGATGTAATCGAGTATGTAGATAAAAGTAACAAACTGATTGTTTCCAAATACCAGCGTGAAAGTGGAAATAATGAATTGAAACAAGGTTCCAAGGTAATCGTGCGGGAAAGCCAGAGCGCCGTTTTTCTGAAAGGCGGAAAACTTGCCGATATTCTTCCACCCGGAACCTATTCGCTGACCACAGACAACTTTCCGGTGCTTTCCAGCCTCAAGGCATTTCCCTACTTATTCGTTTCACCGGTAATTGCCGATGTGTACTTTGTGAGCACCAGACAATTTATTGACAATAAATGGGCAACCAAAAATCCGATTATGAAGCGTGATAAGGATTTTAATATGGTTCGTATCCGCTCTTTTGGAAAGTTTGCCTTTCGCATCACCGATGTTCCCGCTTTTATGATGGAGATATTTGGGACAAAGGGAATTGTGTTGACCTATGATATTGTCGAATATCTTTCTTCCATGGTCACAGAAGCTTTTGGAAAGATTTGTCAAGGACATAAACAAAATTTCTTTGACAAATTTATATCTTCTCTGTTTCTCTCTTGATTAGCTTTAGTATTTTATCCTTGTATGTTTCCCCTGTTCCTTGCTTAAAATATAGATTTACAGTATATTTTGTCTTTCCAATATCCATTATTAACTGTTTATTAGGTGATGTTTTTATTTCTCTTTTTTCTTCTTCCATAAGTTCTCCTTTCCGTTTTTATGCAAAGAAAAAACAGTAAATCTTTTTTCGATTTACTGTTTACACAAGATACTTTTAATTAAGAAATTTATCAGTCGTATTTTTTTAATAGATGATTAAAAACTATAACCCCGATAAACACTTGGCTAATCAAATATGCTCCTAAATAAATTACAATATGTTCTG
>CAUTVM010000012.1:0-28946 GCA_963541855.1 uncultured Erysipelotrichaceae bacterium | reverse complement strand
TCATGCCTTGTTATATTTCTTTTTTTATCCTTGACAGTTCATAGTTGGTCTCCTTATTATTTTTCAGCCTTTACCGCCGATCAGGGTTCCGCTTACTTCGCCCTTTACCGCTTTGACGATATTTCCCGGTTCATTCATGTTGAACACCAGTAATTCGATCGCATTATCCATACACATGCTGGTGGCCGTGGAATCCATGACGGTCAATCCTTTATTCAGCACATCCATATAGGTCAAACGCTTGAACTTAACGGCCGACGGATCTTTTTTCGGATCGGCGGAATATACCCCGTCAACGCCGTTTTTAGCCATTAAAATAACATCGGCCTTGATTTCGGAAGCGCGCAAGGCGGCGGTTGTGTCGGTTGAAAAGAAAGGTGATCCCGTACCGCCTCCGAAAATAACGACGATGCCTTTTTCCAAATGGCGCATCGCCCGCCGTTGAATAAAAGGCTCGGCAACCTTGGGCATATCAATGCTTGTCTGCACCCGCGTGATGACACCCTCCTGCTCCAAAGCGCTTTGAATGGCCAGCCCGTTAATGATCGTCGCCAACATGCCCATGTAATCTCCCTGTACACGGTCGATACCGATATCAGCAACCGTTTTGCCACGGATAAAATTTCCGCCGCCGACGACAATCGCAACTTCTGTGCCCAATTCATGCGCTTGCTTTACTTCCCGTGCGATCTGGCGCAGAACGATCGGATCGAAATTTTTCTCATGGCCTTGCAGCGCCTCGCCGCTCAATTTCAGTAAAACCCGCTTATACATCGCCTCTCCTTTTCCTTGCTTTCCGCATTTATTATAATCGGTTCACCACCTTGGCGAAAGGTACTTTTTCCTATATCATGTTTCCGGAGGCATGCATGCAAAAAATCGCGATCGTTGATATCGGCTCCAATACCATTGTTTTGAATATTTATGAAAAAGAAAATACCGCCCTGTCTTTAATACAGTCGTTCTCTTCTCCCATCGGGCTGGTTCGTTATATCCATGACCATCACATGCGCAAGGATGGAATCCTGGCGGCTATGAATGTTCTTCAAACCTATCAAGATAAAATCCGTGAACAGCATATCGACAAAGTGTTTGCTTTCATTACCGAACCGGCTCGTCACCTTGATAATCAAATGGAACTGCTTTCCGCTTTTCAAAAAAGCGGATTTATCGTTGATCCGCTTTCCGGTGAAGAAGAAGCGCACTATGATTACCTCGGTTCACGGATAGATTGCGGGGATATAGCAAGCGGCGTTGCTTTTGATGTGGGCGGGGGATCGACGGAACTGATTGCCTTTCATCAGGGAAAGATCATTGAAGCCATCTCTTTTCCCTTGGGCTGTGTACGCTTGCAGACTTTGCCGATTACGGATGTAACCGTCGATCTTCCGGTACAACAGATTCAAAAGGAACATCCTCTTTTAACTTCCATCCCCTCTTCAACTCTCATCGGCATCGGCGGCACATGCCGGGCAGCCGGACAGCTTTTAAATCAGCCGCACACCATGGATGCACAAGAACTTTTTCTATGGCGTGATCGCCTCAAGCAAAAAGACCCCGACAGCATGGCGAAAATGCAGGCGGTCATTACGCCAAGTCGCCGGAATGTCTTTTTGCCCGGTTTAAACATGATTTGTGCAATCTTAAAAGCATATGATGCCAAAGCGGTGCGCATTTCAAACAGCGGCGTGCGGGAAGGATACCTTTTAAGCCATACTGAAAATGTATAAAAGCCGCTTTTATAATGATTTTTTCTGATCAGGTGAAAGATCCGTTTGATCATTGGAAGATGATGTGTCTATCCTCACCATTTCCGTAATTACCTTATTTCTGTAAAGCAAATCTTCTCTTATAGTGAATCCGGCTTTTTCCCAAAAAATATTTCCGACTTCATTTTTATTAAAGACAACCAATGCCGCTTTATTGATTCCATGCGACTGAAGTGCATCTAAAACGGCTTTGACAAGATCGGTTGCCACACCTTTTTTTCGATGTGCAGGGCTTATTGCCGTATGATAGATATATCCTCTTCTGCCATCATTGCCGGCAATGATCGCTCCTATAATGTCGTCATGATCTTCAGCAACAAAGCAGGTGTCAGGATTTCTTCTTAGAAATTTTTCTATACCTTCTTTAGAATCATCAAGATTATTTAAACCCATTCCCGCACAAGAAAGCCATAATGAATAAACCGCTTCATAATCATTGATGGTCATCAATCGTATTTCCATTTTCCTTTATTCTGCCTCGCTTCATATTTTCGCGATAAGGAGTTCTGCAGACGGCCAAAAAGCCGGCATGTTCACCTGCAAAGAAATCTGCTTTCACTCTTTATAGGTCTTTTCAGAAATGATATAGCGCGGCCGCCGCTTGGTTTCCATATAAGTCTTGCCGATATATTCACCGATCACGCCTAAAGACAATACGATCACGCCGCCAAGCAGAAACTGCACAACCATCAAGCTTGCCCATCCCGCTACCGTATGACCGTTTAGCCAGCGTATGATTGCCCAGAAAATACCGATCAACCCAAGTAAAGAAAAGACAATCCCGGTTTTCGCGATCATGTGAATCGGTTCAATGCTCAAAGACGTAATGCCGTCTATGGCCAAAGCAATCATCTTCCCCAACGGATAATGACTTTTCCCGGCCATGCGCTCATGCCGTTCATAATAAACGGATGTGCTTTTAAAACCCACCAGCGGAAACATGCCGCGTAAAAAAATATTGACTTCCCGATAGTCCGCGAAGTGTTTCAGAACACGCGCACTGACCAGACGATAATCTGCATGATTATAAATCGTTTCAACGCCCATGTGATTTAACGCTTTATAAAAAGTCTGTGCGCTTGCCCGTTTAAACCACGTATCACTTTCCCGGCTGGAACGCACACCATATACAATTTCACAGCCTTCATGATACGCGTTGACCATCGCTTCCATCGCTCTTAGATCATCCTGACCGTCACAATCAATACTGATGGTTATATCGCATCTGCTCATCGCTTCCATTAAACCTGCCAATACAGCGTTCTGATGCCCGCGGTTACGCGATTGGGAAATACCGATAAAATGGGGATTTCCATCCGCAAGCTTTTTGATCAGATACCATGTATCATCCTTACTGCCATCATCAACAAATAAAATACGAGAAGCATCGGAAATTTTATTTTCATCAATCAGGTGCTGTAATTCTTCTAAAAAACGCGGTGCCATAATCGGCAACACTTCTTGCTCATCATAACAGGGAATGACCATCCACAATATGGTTTCAGACATTGATTTCATATTTCTTATTTTAAACGATTTAAACAGGGAGGAAAAGAAGCATTAATATGCCTAAGAACACAAACGGCACAAATAAACAGTCTCTTAACATTCATGCATCAGATACAAAATGCAGCATAAAGAGGAACAATCTTTTTATTGTCCTCAAATTCAAAATTTTTAAAGGACAAAAGCGAGGGAAGGAAAAATTATCAGACGTTATCTTGCCGAGCTGAACAAGCAGGCGAAGGATATGTTTTTCTCAACCGGCAAAAGAACTTGTCGAAAAGGAAGGTATCACGGAAACGCTCAAAGCAACTGATCAAATAAAATGGGGGGGCAGCGGATGATACAGTACGAAAACGTCAACAGAAATCATCCATCATGGTTTCACCTACACATAAGGGATATACGGTGACGCGAAGAAATTCCTGTCACTGTTTTATCGAAAATTCTATTTCGCATTTTTTGCTTTTTACTATTTTTGCGAAATAGGCGTGCTATACTATACGCGATAGAGGAAAAGGCTATGAAATTAATCAAACGAACTTTTTATCTTGACAAACTAAAAGACGTGATGGGAACACCGGATATCAAGGTCATTACCGGTGTTCGGCGAAGCGGAAAGTCAAAGCTGTTGGAAGCGTTTATAGATTTTGTCCGGCAGACGGATACGGATGCCAATATCATACATATCAATTACAGTCTGCATGAGTATGAACCGCTGCTTGAGTATCACAAGCTGAACGAGTATGTTGAGCGGGCATATCAGGCGGGAAAAACAAACTATATCTTTATTGATGAAGTCCAGATGTGCGAAAATTTTGAAAAAGCTATCAATAATTTTCACGCTGCCGAGAAGTACGATATTTATATTACCGGATCCAATGCCTTCCTGCTCAGCTCAGACCTTGCTACGCTGTTCACCGGCAGAACTTTTGAAATTGAGGTTTATCCGTTTTCCTTCGCTGAATTCATGCAATACTATGGGCTTTCGGATCAATATGCAGCCTTTAATCGTTATCTAACCGAAGGCGGTATGGCCGGATCATTTCTCTACAAAACACCGGAAGCAAAATATGACTATATCTCGAATGTATTTTCCATGCTTATTGTGCGCGACATTCAGAAGAAATACAAAATCCGCAATATGCCGCTTATGGATCGTCTGTGCGACTTTCTGATCGACAATATTTCAAATCTGACCTCCACCAGAAGCGTTGCCGCCGCCTTTACCAAAGAGCAGCTCAAAACCAATGATCGTACCGTCAGTGCCTATATCAAATATCTTTGCAGTGCCTTTGCTTTTTATAAGGTCAGACGATATGACATACAGGGGAAGCGCTATCTTGTGTCTAATGATAAATACTATCTAAGCGACCATGCCTTCAAATATGCCCGTCTTGGCACAAAGAACGCTGATTACGGACGACTGATGGAAAATATTGTCGCTATTGAGCTTTTGCGACGCGGCTATGAGTTGTACGCCGGGGTTCTATACAAGAAAGAAATTGATTTCGTAGCAATCAAACGCAGTGAAAAGCTGTATATTCAGGTTGCAAATTCGATTGAGGACCCCGATACCTTTGAACGCGAAATGTCGTCGCTGCTCAAAATCGCAGACGCCTACCCGAAGATGATCATTACCCGCACAAGGCAGGAAATGTATCAATATGAGGGCGTGAAGATTGTTGATGTTGCCGATTGGTTATTAGCATGATCTGATTCCATGTATAAGTCTTATTTCCGATTGGGATTCTCGCTTTTGCATAGGCTCTCCATTGGAATGTACGACAATATTGTTATTTTGCAACTCATTTACAGCGTAGACAAAGTGCCGGGCAGCAGCCACATGCATCGTCTATTTAACACTTTCACTTCAAAACCCGCCTTTTAAGCCATTTAAACAGGGAGGAAAAGAAGCATTAATATCCCTATGAACACAAACGGCACAAATAAACAGTCTCTTAACATTCATGCATCAGATACAAAATGCGGCATAAAGAGGAACAATCTTTTTATTGTCCTCAAATCCAAAATTTTTAGCGGAAAGCTTGATCGCATACGTGGGCTTGTAGGTGTCCATATAGACCTTTAAGCTCTTGGCTCTAGTGTTGTCGGCAGACTTAACCTCAATGGGAATGAGCTGACCATCACGCGGAATAATAAAATCAATCTCCGCTCCACGTTCGGACTGCCAATAGTAAGTGCGATAGCCATTCATGGAAAGCTGAACATGGACATAGTTCTCCGCCATACCGCCCTTAAAGTCACTCATTTCTTCAACCATATAGAGAATGTCATTGGCAGCTAAATTTTTCTTCGCACAAAGCAGCCCTAAGTCGGACACATAAATCTTGAAAGCATCAATATCACGGTAATTTTCCAATGGTTTTTTAATCTGCTCCACCTTGTAAACCTGTGACACGATACCGGACAGGCAAAGCCATTCAATCGCATTTTCAAATTCAGAAGCCCGTCCGCCTTTCTTAATCAGCTTATACTGAAAACGAGTATTCTTCTTTGAAAGCTGTACCGTTATATTGTCATAGACCAGTCGGGTTTTTTTGATTTCATTCACGTTGTTATACTTGCTCATATCATGGAGATAGCTTGCAAGTATCATATCCTGCGTATGGCGGACAAGGATATAGTCCTTCGTTTCCACAAATTGCATCACGCACTCCGGCATCCCGCCGACTACAAGATATTGACGATATAGCAGCATAGCGGCATCATGCAAGGCTGATGGCAGCGGCGTATTCGTATGGAAGCACTTTTTTATCTGCTTGACTAAATCTTCCTCACCGAGAGCCAAAATAAATTCTTCCATATCCATAGGATAAAGTGTTTTCATATCAACCTTCCCGACAGGAAAAGAAAATTTTGCCCGATTGACGGCAACGCCAAGCAAACTGCCGGCGGCAATGATGTGATAATCCCTGGCGTCCTCGCAAAAATATTTAAGAGATGTCAGCGCTCTTTCGCAAAGCTGTACCTCATCAAATACGATCAGCGTTTTTTCCTTTACGATAGTCTGCCCTGCGATACGGGATAAAATCGGTATCAGGTAATCGGGACGGATATTTTCTGCAAAAGTTTCATTCAGCTTCGGATTGGTTTCAAAATTGAAATATGCCACATTTTCATAATGAGTGCGCCCAAATTCCAGAATAGAATAAGTCTTTCCAACCTGTCTTGCACCTTGTAATATCAGAGGCTTGCGATATTCGTTTTCTTTCCACACTTCTAAAAAGCCCACAATTTTTCTATGCATCAGACGTTCTCCTGAAAGATACTGAACATAGTATAGCAGATATTCACGTTAAAATAAGTAAAATTCATTTAAATTTTAGCATTAATATACACGTTTATTTTTTAAAATATCTCACTAAACAACATGATCATCACAATTTCTGCATTTCATCAAATATCGACATAAAATCTGCAAAGCACTGGTTGTAAGCTATTTCGACACTTTGAAACATCTTATGAAGCTTCTATAACTTTCTGAAAGACATGGAAACTACATGCAATACATCACCATCCGCATTGTACGAATTGTACGAAAATACAGATACGATGATTTTTCTTTGCCTTCCACTGCAAAAACCGCATTTCAAACAATTTAAACAGGGAGGAAAAGAAGCATTAATATCCCTATGAACACAAACGGTGCAAAGGCGATTTTAGTATGTTTTCCGATGAAGCCATATACCATTCCCCCACAACAGGCCGCAAACAAACAGACACACATTTGCTTTATGGTGAAGAAAAGACCCAGCCACACCAGCAATTTACAATCCCCATCTCCAAACCCGACTGTCTTTCGACAATAGGCATATAAACGAGCGATCATCCAGACAACGATGCCAAGAAGATAACCATGACATATGCTTCTGCCGCTCAGCAAAAATAAAATCACGCCCGATAGATGCAGATAATCCGGTATCTCAAATGTCATCCGATCATAGACGGAAGCCCATAATAAAATGGAAAACAGACAGAGATCAATGATCCCTTCCCATATATCAGACGCCATTCTATAGCCACCAAGTATGCCAAATAAAAGCTCCATAAAAAAAGAACCGGGCGGTATCGGATGATGGCAATAACGACACCGGCCTTTTTGCCAAAGGTAACCGGCCACAGGAATCAGATCATACCATCGCAATGCTTTCCTGCAAGACGGACAATAACTGTACAGCGTATGATCATTCAACGCCATCCGCCAGGCTATGCAATAAGCAAAGCTGGCCATGCAGCCGCCAAATATTATCCCCAAGATCACGTTCATTCACTTTTTTCCTCTATCTGTTCAATAGACCGGACAGCAGAAAAGCAAATGCAAAACAGCATCAAAAAAAAGAACCCGCATCATACGGATTCCTTATGCATATTACTTTCCCTGCGCCATCCGGGCAACTTCTTCAGCGTAATTTTCCTGCTTCTTTTCAATACCCTCGCCGACCTTATAGCGGACAAAAGATACAACCTGCGCACCCTGCTCCTTCAGCCATGCGCCGACTTTCTTATCCTGATCCAGGAAGAAAATCTGATCAACCAGACAGATATCCTCCAGAGCCTTGGAAATCTTACCCTCAATAATTTTTGCCTTAATACCTTCGGGCTTATTGGCATTCTTCGGATCATTGTTCATGAGCTCGGTCTGAATCTTACGCTCATGCTCAATAATCTCTGCCGGCAGATCTTTACCTGAAACATATTCCGGAGCCATGGAAGCGATCTGCATGGCCATATTCTTGGCAACCTGCGCATCTTGCGTACCGTTTACAACGCAGACAACTGAAATATTGCCGCCATTATGCATGTATGTTCCGAAAAGTTCTTCCTCTTTCTTACACACATTTTCGAAGCGGCGCAATGAAATCTTTTCCCCGATGATTGCCCGCGCTTCAATAATTTCATCATTGAGCGTCTTATCACCCACTTTAAGCGCAAGCGCTTCTTCCACACTTTTGGGATCGGAAGCCGAAATCGCCTCGGAAACATGATCCAGAAGTTCCAAAAAGCGTTCGTTCTTCGCCACAAAATCCGTTTCGGAATTCAGCTCGACAATCGTCGCCTTATTTCCATTGACAATAACCTTGGACAATCCATCCGCCGCCGTACGACTCTCTTTTTTAGCCGCCTTGGAAATGCCTTTTTCGCGTAACCAGTCTATCGCCTTCTTCACATCTCCATCCGTTTCGACAAGAGCTTTTTTACAATCCATCATGCCCGCGCCCGTAAGCTCGCGCAGTTCCTTAACCATTCCTGCTGTAATTGTCATCATTTACTTCCCTCTTCAGCCGCCGCCGGCGCCTCCGGCGCCTCCGGCTTTACCGTTGCAGCGGAAGCGGCAGGCAAACGATCATTGCGGCGGAAAATCCGACGCTCACCATTAGCAAACTTGCCGTTACGAGCCGCCTGCATTTGCTGGCGACGCTCCTCATACCGCTGCCGTTTACGCTTTTCATATTCAGCCGCCTGACGATCCACTTCAACCATCACATCTTTCATCGTAATATCAGCTTGCGATTCATCTTCCTGATGCGCAAATTCCAATACACCCCCACGCGCTTCAACAATCGCATCCGCGACAACGCCGACCATCAAAGTAATTGAACGAACCGCATCATCATTCGACGGAATCGGATAATCAATCACACTGGGATCGGCTGTCGTATCCACCAATGCAAATACCGGAATGTGTAACTTTCTGGCTTCGGCAACCGCGTTATGCTCTTCAATCGGATCAACAACAAATAACGCATCCGGAAGCTTTTTCATTTCCTTTATGCCGCCCAGAAAATTCTCCAGCTTTTCCTTCTTCTTTAAAAGCTCGGCCTGCTCTTTTTTCGTATAGACCGCCAAGGTTCCGTTCGCTTCCATTTCTTCAATATCCGCCAGCTTCTTTACGGACTTCTGAATGGTGCGGAAATTGGTCAGCGTACCGCCCAGCCAGCGCTGATTGACATAAAACGATCCCGAGCGCAGCGCTTCCGCCAGAATCGGTGCCTGCGCCTGCTTTTTTGTTCCCACAAAAAGAATCTTACCGCCGTTTTCCGTCAATTCTTTCAAGGCCGTATAAGCCCGATCCAACATCGCTTCCGTCTTTTCCAGATCAATGATGTAGATACTGTTCTTTGCCGTATAAATATACGGGCGAAATTTCGGATTCCATTTCCGCGTCTGGTGTCCGAAATGAACACCATTTTCAAGCATTTTCCTCATGGAGATAACGGTCATAATTTTTCTTCTTCCTTTCCGTTCGGTTTCCAAGCACGATTTCCAACGTCATCAATACACGCATAGCCTTGCTTAGAGACCCGTGCACACGGGATGACGAATCCATCGTGTGAGTTGTTGGACGCACATAAAAAAGCGCCTGTTTATTTATAGCATAAACAGATGCTTTTTTAAAGGCTATTTACTCTTTTTCGCATACGGATGTGCCTTGGCAACGACTTTCTGCAGCCGATCGCTTGTCACGTGCGTATAAATCTGCGTCGTATCCAGCTTCGCATGCCCCAACAGTTCCTGCACCGTGCGCAGATCAGCTCCGTTATCCAACAGATGTGTGGCAAAACTGTGCCGAATCATATGCGGATGCACATGCACCGTCAATCCCGCTTTTTCTCCCGCCGATTCACAAAGCATCTGAATGGCGCGTGAAGAAAGCGGATGCCCATGCTGATTGACAAAAAAGACGCCATGTTCCGCCGTTTTACGCATATACATGCTTCGCACCTGCCGATCATACAGTTCCATTAACTGCGCGCAGCGATGATAAAACGGCACGATCCGCTCCTTGGATTCTTTTCCAAACACGCGCAAATACCCCGCTTCCAGGTCAATATCCTCTTTTTTTAACTCCGCACATTCACGAACACGCAAGCCGCATGCATACAGGACCTCCAATATGCAGCGATCGCGAATCTCTTTGGGAACCTGCAGGTCAAAACTGTTCAGAAGCTGTTCCATCTGATCAAACGTCAAAAACTCCGGCAGCGGCCGACGCGCTAAAGCGCCTTTAAACAAACGTGCCGGATTGGTCTTTACTTGTTCGTATTTATTCAAATACCGATAAAACGAGCGCAATGCCGAAAGATTTCGCGCATAGCTTGCATCCCCTAACGGCACCCCGCCGATTTTGCCGGAACGTAGCTGCATCACATAATCACTGAGAATCAACTTGTCCACCGCGTCAAAGTGATCAATATGATTTTCTTCCAGATATTGCACAAAGCGCATCAAATCCCGCCGATACGCGTCTTCCGTATCTTTGGAGCCGGTATGGGCAAGGGACAGATGTTCTAAAAATGCCTGTACCGCTTTTTCAAAGTTCATATTTTTGCACCAAATCGGCAATCTGTCCCAGCGCCTGCCTGACCATTGCTTCACGCCGTTCTTTTTTAGCGACTGCCTTTTCCAGATGAAGGATGCCGAAGTTTGCCCCCATCGGCTGAAAGTTTTCAGAAGCGGCATGTGTAATGTAATGCGCCAAAGCCCCAATCATCGTCCCGGCGCCTAAAACAACCGGCTCTTCATGGCGCAGAAGACGAGCCATGTTGATACCGGCCAAAAGACCGGAAGATGCGCTTTCCATATACCCCTCCACGCCTGTTAATTGACCGGCAAAAAATAAATCGGGCCGCACGCGCGATTGGTAAGTTTCCAAAAGGCAGGTCGGTGCTTGAATATAATGATTGCGATGCATGACCCCGTAGCGGACAATCTCACAATGTTCCAAACCCGGAATCATATGTAAAATCTTTTTCTGCTCAGGCCAGGTTAAATGTGTCTGAAAACCGACCACATTATAAAGACTGGCTTCCACATTATCCTGCCGCAGCTGCACAACCGCATATGGCCGATGACCATCAGGCGTATGCAGACCAACCGGTTTCATCGGCCCGAACAACAACGTATTGCGGCCGCGCTTGGCCAAAACTTCAAAAGGCATGCACCCTTCATAATAGATCTCTTTCTCAAACGAGCGGATCGGAACCGTCTTTGCATCGATGACCGCCTGATAGAAGCGTTCAAATTCTTCCCGATCCAGCGGACAGTTGAGATAATCCGCTTCTCCTTTATCATACCGAGATTTCGCATATGCCTTTGTCAAGTCAATTGAATCCGCCGTAACGATGGGCGCTTGTGCGTCAAAGAAATAACACGCATCCGCATGAAGCGTATTTTTCAAGGCCTGCATCATGGCCGAAGAAGATAAGGGACCGGTGGCGATAATACAAGGCCCCTCGGGAATAAAATCCACCTCCTTTTGGACAAGATGAATATTGGCGCTTGTGCGGATCACGCGATCCACATAGGCGGAGAACTTTTTTCGATCTACCGCCAAAGCGGAACCGGCCGGTATCCGCGAAGCGTCCGCCGCCTTGAGCAACAACGATCCCATCTGCCGCATTTCCGCCTTCAAAAGACCGGCTCCACTCGTCAGATTTTCCGCTTTCAGACTGTTGGAACAGACAAGCTCCGCAAACGTTTCCTCTGTCTGCGCCGGCGTTTTCTTTTCCGGTTTCATTTCATACAATTGTACGGAAAAGCCGTGCTGTGAAAGCTGATACGCCGCCTCACATCCGGCCAGTCCCGCGCCGATAATTTTTACTTCCTGCAATATTTACTCCTCGCTTGTCTTCTTTGCCGCTTTTTCAGAAGTCTTTTTCCTGCCCGGTTTCTTTTTAGAAGCAGAAGCCTTTTTCTTCGTTACAGCAGTTTTCTTTTTTACAGGTGCCTTCTTCTTTGTTTCTTTTGGCTTCACGGAAGCTGCTGCATCCTTTTTCTGCGCCGCCAGACGATCCTTTCGGGAAATGATCTCCTCGCCCTGCATATTTTCCATGTAATGACATCTTGGATAATCCGAACAGCCCAGAAAATATGTTCCAAAGCGGCTCTTTCGCTTCCATAATTCATGTCCGCATCGTGGACAGTTTTTACCGGTCGGTTCCGGTGCTTCTTTTTTCTTCTCCTCCAAAGGCCGGGAATAGCGGCACTTGGGGAAATTCGAACAGGCGATAAACTTGCCGAAGCGGCCATGGCGATAAACCAATGGCGATCCGCAATCCGGGCAAGCTTCGCCTACTTCTTCAGGCGCAATTTTTTCCATCCGCGCATAAGCTTCCTGAAGCAGGGGATCAAATCGCTTCCAAAATGCCAGCAGTGTCGTCAGCTCATCCGCTTTGCCGTTAGCGATTTCATCCAGCTGTGTTTCCATATCCGCCGTATATCGAACATTGATGACATCGGCAAAAAAGGCTTCCAATTTTTCGGTTGTCAAAATTCCCTGCTCGCTGGGAAAGAAGACTTTCGTTTTTGACGATGGCGTCGAGCGCTCCAGCGTCACATATCCACGCGCCTGCAGCGTATCAATAATCATCGCATACGTTGACGGGCGGCCAATGCCCTCTTCCTCCATTGCTCTGATCAGCTTTGCTTCACTGTAACGCGCAGGCGGTTCCGTAAAATGCTGATTTTGCTTCATCTCTTTTGGAACAAGCGATTCTCCTTGCTGCAATTGAGGAAGAAGCGTGTCTTTCGAAGCATAATAAGGACCGTAAACTTTCAGCCAGCCGTCAAATGTGCACCGAGATCCGTTGGCTGTAAATACACAGCCGTTTTGGGAAAGAGAAACAGATTCCGTCTGAAAAACGGCCGCATGCATTTGCGATGCCAAGGCGCGCGCATAAATCAGCTTGTACAATTTATATTGCTCCGAAGATAAATAGGGAGCGATTTTATCCGGATCATGACGAATATCGGTCGGGCGGATCGCCTCATGCGCATCTTGCGCATTCGCATCATTTTTAGCTTTATAAAAACCAGCATATTCCTTTCCATATGTCTCTTTGATGTAGGTGCTGGCCGCATGCATATATACGTCGGAAAGACGCGTACTGTCGGTACGCATATATGTAATTAAGCCCTCTTGTCCATTACCGATATCGACCCCTTCATACAGACGCTGCGCAATCGACATGGTGCGCTTGGCGCTGAAACCAAGCTTGCTGGACGCTTCCTGCTGCAATGTTGAAGTGATAAAAGGCTTAAACGGCGCCGTTTTCTTTTCACTCTGCTTGATAGCGGAAACGGTAAATGCTCCTTTGCAGCGATCGACTGCCTGCTGTGCTTCTTGAGCCGTATGCAGCTCGGCCTTTTTGTCATCTATTTTATGCAAAGAGGCAGAAAAGAGCGTACCATCCTTTTCAAACTGTGCGTCTATTGTCCAATACTCTTTGGGAATAAAGGCCTTGATTTCCTTTTCCCTTTCAACGATCAGTTTTAAAGCAACCGACTGCACACGTCCGGCGCTTTTGGAATGAATTTTGGAATGCAGCAATTTAGAAAGCTTGAAGCCGATGATCCGATCCAGAATGCGGCGCGTTTCCTGCGAGTGAACCAAATCCATATCAATGGTGCGCGGATGCGCAAATGCACTCTGTACGGCATCATGTGTAATCTCATGAAAGGTCACCCGGTTTTTTTCCTTTTCATCCAAGCCGAGCTCCTGTGCAAGGTGCCATGAAATTGCCTCCCCTTCACGATCAGGGTCGGTCGCCAGATAAACGTGTCCGGCTTTCGCGGCCTGTTTTTTCAATTCCTGAACCGTATCCGCCTTATCTTTCGATATGGCATAGGTCGGCGCAAAGTCATTTTCAATATCAACACCCAGCCCATCTTTTCCCTTGATGGCCAGGTCACGAATATGTCCTTTCGATGAAACAACGTTGTACTGACTGCCAAGATACTTTTGAATGGTCTTGGATTTTGACGGTGACTCAACAATGACAAGATCTTTCATACAAAACCCGGTCTCCTTTACTTCTGCTCATTCTTAAACATTGCTTAGGATAGCGAAACTGCTTCGCTTTTGCAAGTACGGCATATTTCCTTCAATTGCTCTCTTGTATATAAAATTTCCGCTCCCTGACTGATCAAGAGATTACATCCGCCTCCCTCTTCACTGCCAAAAGGATACGGAACACAGTAAATATCTCTGGCCAAAGCGAGCGCCTCATTGACGGTTAACATGGTGCCGCTTTTACAGGCTGCCTGCGTCACGACGAGTGCTCTTCCAAGGGCGGCCAATAGACGATTGCGCCATGGAAAATGTTCTTTGCAAACGCCGACATGCGGCGGGTATTCACTTAAAAGCAGACCGCGGCCGCTTAGGCGATCATACAACATGCGGTTTTCCAAAGGATACGTCGTCGCAAACCCGTTGCCGATCACGCCGATACTTTTTCCGCCGATAGATAAAGCGCCCAGCGCCGCCGAAGCATCCACACCCTTAGCCACCCCCGAAACAATCACCAGCTCTTTGGCAAGTTGACGGCTGATGGACAAGGTTGTCTGCTGCCCGTATGCATTCATCTTGCGCGAACCGACGATGGTAACTGCCGGATATTGCAGCAGACGGGTATCTCCACGCGCATATAAAACCCAGGGCGGATACCGTAAAGCGCGCAGACAGGACGGATATGCGGAATCATAGATCGTTATGACGTTCTCTTTGCATGGGCAATTGGCTGTCGCATCATTGTTTTTAACTGCCTTGGCAATTAAAACCCAGTCGCCGCCATAACGCATGGAATATGAAATCAGCTGTTCTCTTTGATTCATAAAGACCCTCCGGAATTTATATAGACCGAAGTCATCCGGATTTAATCATCAAACAATTTCAGCTTCATCCTGCAAGCGGCCACCGGTCCATAGCTATGGCGATGTATCAAAGACGGGCCGAATTCTTCTAATGCCTGAAGATGCTGGCGCGTCGGATATCCTTTATTTTTTTCAAATCCATATTGCGGATATTCTATGGCATATTGCTTCATCAGTTGATCACGCGTCACCTTGGCCAAAATGGATGCGGCGGCGATGGAAATGCTTTTTTGATCTCCTTTGACAAGGGAAAGAACCTGGCGATCGGTGATTTCCGGCAAAGGCATCGCATCCGTGAGGATGATATCCGCTTGAACCTGTTGTGCCAATTGTGAAAAAGCCCGCTGATCGGCACGATAAATATTCCACCGGTCTATTTCTTCGGGTGACACTTGCCATATTGCAAACCAAAGCGCATCTTCCATAATGGCTTGATAAAGCGCTTCCCGCTTCTTTTCCGATAGCGCCTTGGAATCATAAATAGCCGGATTTTCATAACCGATTGGAAAAACAACTCCCGCCACCGATAATGGTCCGGCCAATGGGCCGCGCCCGGCCTCATCCATTCCTAAAACGGTCTGACCCTTTGCCCAATATTGATGTTCATATTCATTGCTGCACATCTTTTGCATACGGCCTCTCCAAAGTAAAACGTCCCAGACTGCCGGAGCGAAATTCATGTATAAAAATACCGGCCGCCCGTTCAAGATCCGGCATGTGATTTTCTTTGACGGCATGCCGCTTTAAAGCGATCGCCTCCAACATATGATCCGTGCGGATATGGATAGGCGCATCATATGCCGCCTCCAGAATTCCCGGATATAAATCACGCAGCACATGAATGGTATCCATCGCTACATCCTGTAAATGCAGAATCGTCTCGGTAATGGCTCCTGTGGATGCTAAAAGCGAGCCCATTTTGGGCGTATCAAAACGTGGCCAGAGAACACCGGGTGTATCCAGTAAATCCATTGTCGGATCGGCATGAATCCAGGCAAGAGCACGCGTAACGCCCGGACGGTTTTCCGTATGCGCACTGTTTTTTCCGCTGATACGATTGATCAATGTCGATTTGCCGGCATTGGGAATACCGCAGACAAGCGCGCGCAAAGGGCGCGGACATATTCCACGCCGTTTCATACGTGCGATTTTCGCTTCGCCTAAACGATGCAGCATCGCAAGCACTTCTTTTTTGACGTGCGGATCATGCGCCAAATCCATCGCCTTGACCATACAATCATCGCGTTTTAAAACTTCCGCCCATCGAGCTGTCCATGCATCATCGGCCAGATCCGCTTTGGACAACAGGATCAAGCGCGGCTTTCCCTGCCCCATTTGATCCAGCAAAGGGTTTCTTGAGGCATCCGGAATCCGTGCATCTCGTATTTCGACAATCAGATCAACAACCTGAATCGCCTGCAGCATATCGCGGCGGGCTTTTTCCATATGCCCGGGATACCATTGAATCATCACCATGATTTTAAACCTGCTTCTTGAAACGGAAAGAAAATCAGCGCGCCCTTGGCAACGATCTGTGAGCCGGTAAAGGGGCCGTAAAATCGGGAATCCCGTGAATTGGGACGATTGTCTCCCAGGCAATAGTATTCATCCGGACCTAAGGTAATCGGATGAACATCAGTCATAAAAGAGCCTTGATATGATGAAACATATTCGTCATCCAGAAAATCTTCGGCATACAATTTTCCATTGACGCTTAGCTGACCGTTTTTATAAGAAATCGTTTCCCCCGGCAACCCGACCACACGCTTGACCAGGTATTCTTTCTTATCTGCAAGATAGATGATCACAATTTCAAAACGATCCAGTCCATCCGCGTTCCGTCCGGCGACGTTGCTGATGCCGGATGATCCGTCTTTCAGCGTCGGGAACATGGAGTTTCCCTCTACCCGAATCGGACGAACCAGAAAATGTGAGATTCCTAAAAATATAATGGAAGTCACGATCAGTGTTTTTAAAAAATCAAGCATCTCCCGCCAGAAAAATGATCGGGTCGACTTTTTTTTCAGCGACATATTGTAATATTATACGCATTACGCAATAAAAAAGAAGAGAAAGGCATCCCTCTCTCTCCTCCATGCTCTTGTCCTTTAACGGTCTTCCTTGATGCGGGAATTTTTAGCCGAGCGGCCCTTGAGGTAGTTCAGCTTGGCACGGCGTACCTTACCTTTGCGGGCAACTTCCACGCGGTCAATAATCGGACTGTTTTTCGGGAATGTTCTCTGCACGCCGACACCATTAGAAATCTTGCGGACAGTAAATGTCTCCCCGATACCGCCGGATTTTTTAGCGACAACAACGCCTTCAAACATCTGGATGCGGGATTTACTTCCCTCACGAATACGGACATATACCTTAACGGTATCGCCCGGGCCGAATGACGGAATGTCATTGCGAATCTGTTCCCGGGTAATTTTCTGAATCAAATCAAGTTTCATTTTTCTCTCCTTACATGCTGTCATTTCATCACCTGCTCATAGCTTAAAGCCAGCGGAACAGAGATACGCAATCAGCGCATGACTATGTTATCACAGCCCCCTTACAATGGCAAAACATTTTGAAACTGATCATCACTTTGTGAAGCGATCCAGCCAAAATGACGGCAGGCGCGCAAAATACCATCTTCTGTATTGGCGGCTGTGACAAAATCAGCCTGTTTTTTCAAGGCCGATACGCCATTGCCCATGGCAATGCTTGTCCACCGTGAATCAAACATGATTTGATCATTTTTTCCATCGCCGAACACCACAACATCCGCAAGATTTCCGTGCACTTTTTCCATCATGCGGATGATTCCCGTTTTTTTCGCGTCATATTGATAAACACAATAAGAAGGCGTCAGTCGTAAAAAACTCAATGCGTGACGCCACCTTTCCGTTTCTTCCTGCTTTTGATCCATGGCCAGATAGATTTTGAATATGGCGGAAAGGGCATGATAGTCCAGCCCGGGCTCATAACAATATGTCGTCAATTCCATCCGCCTGCCCGCCTGCAGCAAAAAGCGATAGTCTCGCATATATGCCGCATCCGAATCATTTAACGATAACAGCCAGCCGCAGTTTTCCTGATCCGCCCGCTCCAGAAATGAAATCGCCTTTGCACGCGGTAAGGGAATATTTTCAATGACGATTCCATGCAGGACAAGACAAGCGCCGCCCGCACAGACGATATTTTGCATTCCGATCTGTTCGGTAAATGATATCGCTTTATAATGCGCCCGCCCGGTCGCAATAGAAACAAAATGTCCGCTTTCTTCCAGCTTGCGCAAGGCATAACGGGCGCTGGGAACAATCCGATGCGTCCGCTCATCCGTCAACGTTCCGTCAATATCAAAGAAAAAATATTTTTTATGCATGCCCATCTTCCCGCTTATTCCGAAACAGATCTCCATGACGCGCGGAAATGATGGCAAAGTCATATTGATCCGGTTTGGTGCAGATATAAAAATCTTCCTTGGGAAACACGTCCTGCGTATGGGGGTCAAAAAATTTTTCCCCTTCGGTAAATCGCAACGCCTGACATTTTTCTTGCAGATCGGCAAATGGTTCTTGCAAAAGTAAAGCTCGTATATATTCGGCGCAAAGCGTATCCTCTTCCGTCATTCTTCGCTTCCAGCCCATGCATACAAGTGAAACTTCCCGCGGGTTTTGTTCGGCAATATAGCGTGCCGTGGCTTTGGCATTTAAAAGAGATGCTGCCAGCAGCATGTCCGCCTTTACCGCCGCTGCCAGTCCCCGGGTTCCGTTTGTTGTCGTATGAATAACGGTTTTCCCCGCAAAAGAAATCTGTCTTACGGCAGATGGTGAATTTCCATAATCAAAACCCGGCAGTTTTTCTCCGTCCCTTTCTCCGATCAGTACCCAATCTGCATGCATATCATGCAGCTTGCGCGCCTGCTCTTGCTGATAACAGCAGACTATCTCGCTTGCCCCGTTAGCCAATAAGATTGCTTCTAATGAAAAAGCTCGAAATACGTCAATGATGACCGTAATTCCCTCGGCTTTTTCAGCGCCTTCTTCCAGCTGCAATATGTTAATCTTCATTCTTTTCTTTCCATATCCATATCGGCCTGCACAAGACCATAGACCATCGGCTCTTTTGCCGGCGGCATATTGGTAATATGAATGGATTCCTCAATTAAAGAAACGGCATCTTGCAGATTTTTTTCATCATTGACATAAAGGGTGCAGAGAACATCGCCTTTTTTAACCGCCGCTCCGTTACGAACATGCATGCGCAAACCGACTGCCGGATCGACATGATCTTCTTTTGTCGCCCGCCCGGCTCCCAATAACTGCGCCGCTATACCGATATGTGCGGCATGAATGGAGGTGATAAACCCATCGGCTGAAGCCAAAATATCCTGCCGCTTCTTCACCGCCACCAGCTTTTCCATTCCTTCTAAAGTGACATAGGAAGCCTCGCCCCCCAGAAGATGGAACATTTTCTGCAGCCGTCTGAGTCCTTCTTTGTCTTCGATATGTTTCTTCAACATCGCGCGGGCCGTTTCATCCTGATCGGCAAGACCGCCCATCTGCAGCATCTGCGAACCCAATAACATGCACACTTCATACAGCGGATCACCTTCCGCGATCATGCCGGATAATAACTCCACCGCTTCCTGTACCTCCAAAGCATTTCCGACCGCAAGCCCCAATGGCTGGTTCATATCGGTCACCACCGCTCTGACTTCTTTGCCGGCAAGCTTGCCGATATTGCACATCAGCCTGGCCAATGCAAAAGCTTCTTCTTTTGTGCGCATGAACGCCCCGCTGCCGGTTTTAACGTCCAATATAATTGCGTCGGCGCCGCTGGCCAGTTTTTTGGACATAATGGAACTGGCAATCAGCGGTATCGAGCGAACTGTTGCCGTAACATCACGCAAAGCGTACATTTTCTTATCTGCCGGAACAAGATTGCCTGATTGTCCGATTACGCAGACTCCATTCTCGCGCACAATTTTTTTAAAATTCTCCATGGTCTGTTCAATGCATGTGCCCGGAACGGACTCCAGCTTATCCAGCGTACCGCCAGTATGACCCAGACCGCGCCCGCTCATTTTCGCGACCGTGCCGCCGCATGCGGCTACTAAAGGTGCGACAACAAGAGTCGTCGTATCGCCTACGCCGCCGGTGCTGTGCTTATCCAGTTTTACGCCCGGTAAATCGCGCAGATCAACGACCTCTCCCGAATGCATCATGGCGATTGTCAGATCCGTCGCTTCCTGCGCACTCATTCCCTTCTGTAAAATCGCCATCAGCATGCTGGACATCTGATAATCCGGAATTGTACCGTTGACAAATTCGTCTACCATCATCCGGATTTCTTCTTTACTTAAAGTTCCGCCTTCCGCTTTTTTTTCAATGACATCGACAAAACGCATGATTGTAAATCCCTCTCTTTCCAAACTCTCCACATTCATATTAGGTCGAAAGTACCGCTCAGGCAACCATTCATCATAAAACATCAGGCTTATACGCTTGGCGCCATGGGTATGTCGCGAAAGAACATATCGCCAAAAATACGTTATAATCGAAATGATGAAAAAACATGCCGCAAAATCATATTATCAAATTGATCTGGATCAATTATTGCTGCTGACCGGATGGGATATGGAATATGTCTGCTTTCTCTTGTGTCTTTCAAAAGAAGAAAAGGAAATTCTGAAACTGAAAACGGAAAAATAGACAAGACCCTATTTGGCTTCTTTATTCCGTGTCTTTTACCAACATGGAAAGACCGGGTATAAAAGCCTTCCTGGCCCATGCCGCATCAATCAGAAAACAAGAGATCAACTGCGGGTCAATCTGCGGCAATATCTGTCTGTATATGGCACGATACAGTCCCTTGTCAAAGCGGATCGCCGCCAAGGCTGCATCATGTCCCAGAACAATAAACTTTCCGCCATCCTGCGGCTGATAATAAATACTCTCAATGGCAAGCTTGGGATTCTTTTCCTGAAGCTGCTCCATGCGGATATGTTTCATGATTTCAACAACGCGATCATCCATGCCGCGCTCAAAAAGAACAACTTTTTCACGCATGTCATTCCAATCTTTGACAACCCGCAGATGATAACTTGATAACGGCATATCCTCAAACACATGCATGCCGGCTTCATCTTCCGCAAGATGAATCATAAAATGCCGTTCGGGATCAATATATATGCACGCATAAAGCAAGGGCGAAATATATCCGCAATTCATGCATGTTGCTTCATATAGCGATCCTTCCAGCAATTTCCGTTTCAGATCGGGTCTTTGTTTTGCATCAATCGAACGATAAAGGGTCATGGGATAAGAACGTCCGCATTGCGGGCACGTATAAATCATCTGATATTCTTCGTCTGTCATACTTTCTCCGGAAGATCAATATTTCTTTTATTATACGCCAGAAATTGTCGTTTCTTGCCTGCATGGGTATTGAAAAAGTATCCGAAGATGAAACGGACTTCGCTGTGAATAAGTCTTCATTTCAAAACCGGATACTTTTTAAAAACAATCATTTGCAGAAATTTCTTTCACTGCATCAAGATTGGTGCTCGCTTTTAATCACGCTTCCTTTTCCCAAAGGCCATGCAGATTGCAATACGCATACACCGCCTTCACTGTCTCTCCTTGTGCCAAAACAAACTGTGCATAAGGCTTATCCCCGGCATGCAGGTCTTTCTTTAAAAAACCTTGCGACGTTTCGGCAATAATCCATTCAATCAGATGCTCCTTGCTCATGGGATGCTCAACACTGCCCACCGTGATGGAAACCACATTCCCATTTATCTGTATGAGCGGAACATGTTTCTCCTGAGCAGCGTCCGTTGTATTGGGAATCAGTTCTTCCATCCCTTCCCCACAGCTGCATTTGTTGCCATCGGAAGTGGTCAGCTTCGTGATGATATCTCCGCAGTTATGACATTTAAAGAATTTCATTTATGTTAAATCTCCTTCCCATCTGTTATTTCCGCTTTTCCATATCGGCATTCATCATATAAAGGGCCGCTTTATCCTCCTTGACCAATTCATATTGATCAATCAGTTCTTCCGCATTTTTTTCCTCTTCCAGCTGTTCTTTAACAAACCAATCCAAAAACTGCATCGTCCGATAATCTTTCTGTGCTTCCGCTGTTTCATAGCACTGATTGATCGCCCCGGTCACATATTGCTCATGGCGCAGTCCTGCATAAAGCGGATCACTGATCTTCTCCAGTTTTTCAGACGGCTTATTGATTGCCTCATAAACCGGACGAATGCCGTTATCCACAAGATAGGAGATTATTTTTTCAGCATGTTCAACTTCCTCTTTAGCTTGTTTGGAATACCAAGCCGCAAAACCATTCAAGCTGCGCTTTGCATAAAAACCCGCAAAATCCATATATAAGTATGCCGAGAATAATTCTTTGTTGATCTGATCCTGTAATACTTCCGTTACTTTTTCACTTAACATCCTTCATTCCTCTTTTCTATGCATATCCTGCTCCGCGGCAGGATTCAGCACTGTTTTATAATGATATAATATCGTCATTTTAAATAGATTACTAGTAATTTATCTGCTTTTATTTATATAATATCGTCAGAAGGGACATGATATGAATAAAAATCTGCCGATTTATACGGAAATTCAGGAAATACAGGCCGAATCATGCCACAACGAACTGGCGCATTGGCATGATTCCTTTGAGCTTGTCCGCATGATTGGCGGCCGGGCACACTGTATTGTCGACCAAAGTGATTTCCTGCTGAAAAAAGGAGATATCTGTCTGATTAATCGACGGCATATGCATCGGGTATTCAGCACGAAAAAAAGTGCGTCACAACGTGAGATTCTCTTTATCAATCCTTCGTACTTTGCACATTACAAAGAAATTTTTGAAAACTATATCCGTCCCATGGTGGAGGATCCTTCTTTTTCCCATGTGCGTTTTGCCAATACAACGAAAGAAGCGATGGAAATTGATCATCTGATTGATCAGATTCTGCTTTACGAAAAAGAAAAACAGATGGGATACGAGTTGGAAATAACCGGCTTGACCTGTCTGATACTGCGGCGCCTCTTTCTTCTTTATACAGGCGCAAAAGTATCTGCCAATACTTTATTTGACGCGGATCTTTTTCTTCAGGAACAGATGACAGCTTATATTTATGCCAACTATCCGAAAAAGCTTTCGCTGGCGGACATCGCCGCCAGCGGAAATGTTTCCCGCTCCACATGTGCGCGGATATTTGAAAAATATGCCGCCAAAACGCCGATTGAATTTCTCAATACCTATCGTTTGGAACAAAGCGCCGCTTTTTTAAAAACAACGGATCGAACCGTCGCCGATATTTCCTCTTCCTGCGGTTTTGGACAACAATCGTATTTTACGCGTCAATTTCAAAAAGAATATGGTGTTACGCCGCGTGAATTCCGCCGCACATGCCGCATGGGATCAAAAAAAGCCGCAAGGCGTCCCGCTTGAAACCATCAAGATTAAATATAAAAGAATACCTGCATGCATAATATACCAAACGCCAATCCGCCCAGATGCGCTTGCCGGCATATACCGGGAAGAAAGTTCATGAACAGATTCATCATCAATACGGAAAGAAAAGATACATTTGTCACTAACGCATGCATTCCGGAAGTTGAAATGATCAAGACGATTTCCGCCCCCATCATGCCATAAATACCGCCCGAAAGCCCTCCGGAAACCGTATATTGTCCGCCTTTCCATAGCGTAAACAGGTTCCCGGCTATCATTGAACCTAAAAACAGAATTGCAAAGCGGCCATGACCAAGCCATGTTTCCATGGATGTGCCCATTGCATAAAGCGCATAACAGTTCATAAACAGATGCCATAAAGAAAAATGTACAAAGCCTGCCGTAATCAGTCGATACCATTGACCACGATAGACCGCTTGCGGATACATGGCGCCAAAATGCATCACGGCCGCATTTTGATCCGAGCCATGTTCATCATTTTGCATGCGTACATACTGCACAATGGCAAGTAATATACAGGCATATGTCACAAATGATCGCAGAAAATACATGCTCATCCTCACGCATCCAAGGTGATGGAGCCGCCGACATCCATATTCCGCGGGTTGCATAGAATAACACGATTGCCGACCGCCTGAATTTTTCCGCTCAAGGCATACATCATACCGGTCAGAAAATCAATTGTACGCTGTGCGCCGTCTATGCTCATCTTTGTCAGATTCACAATGACTGCATGTCCTTCTTTCAGCTGATCGGCAATTGACTGTGCTTCATCAAAAGACGTTGGAATGAACAGATTGATCTGGTCTCCACTTTCGTCAGCGTACTCTTCTTCCTCTTCTTCATTTCGTTTAAAAAACGGAAGTCCCATACGTTTTTCTCCTTCACCCCTACAGTATAACAAGATTTATGTGCAAACAGGCAGGCTTGATCAATATCCATGCGAATGGTATCCTGCATCTTCTCATTTCCTTGTCTTATTAAGGACTGTTTTGTCAAGACGTAATTTTAATGGCTTTTTCTGTAAATTCTCCAAGTAATCACATCGTAATATTGCATATTCCTTAACATCACAAAGGCCTTGATTATTGATATCCGCATCGCGTTTAACGCCTTCCAATTTCATACCGCATTTTTTCATTACTTCTCCAGAGTGCGGATTGTTTGTATCATGTCGCGATTCAATTCTGTTACATCCTACTTCATTGAAGAAAAAGTCTATGATTGCCCCGAGAGTCTCCGTCATTATTCCCTGATGCCACCATCTTTTACCAATACAATATCCTATATGCACCTTGTCAATTTCTTCTCTCATTCCCACAACTGAGATAGTTCCAATCACTTCACCAATTGATTTTAGTTCAATTCCCCACTGATAATAGTTTTCTTTGCTATATTCTTCCGACCACATTGAAAGCAAGGTTTTCGTAACTTCAATACTGTCATGGGCCGGCCAAGTTAAATATTTTGTAACTTCCGGATCATTAGCCCAGTTTCTATACATATCTTCAGCATCATCCACACTAAGCTTTCGTAATATCAGCCTATCAGTTTCTATTCGTTTTGTTCCACAATGATTCATTCTAACGACACTCCCTGCTTTTCCATCTTGCTTTACTTCAAAATCCAAACACCATTTTTATTAGCGCCATCCCTCTCAATCAATCCTTTATTTTTCAATGATGTTAGTGTCCTTTGTATTGTTCTGACCGTCTTTGATGTCCTTTCTGCTATTTCTTCTCTTGTTATAGCTGGATTCATTTCTATTAACGATAGAACAGCTTGCTCTGTCGGATTTATAGGGACATTTATGGAGACATTTTTGGTGTAATAAAAATTATAAACTTAAAACCATTATCCATGTTCTCATAGCTGTATTTACTTCCTGCATCCCTGCACGGCCCTTTGGCAATTTTATCATGGTTCCTTTTCCATTAGGCAAAGGAACTGTTTCTCCGCCTTTGCCCAATCTGTTATAAAAGTCTATGGATGTTTCCCTTGGCGTTGCCGCCAATCGTAACTTTAGGTTTTGAAGGTTTATCGCCACCGGTCTTTTTTGAGCCTGCGGTATTGCCCATACCGCCATGATTTCCTATGCCCATTAGTCCGCCTCCTTGCTGTGAATCTTTGAATAGTCACTGTTAAATTGGTGGATGGCGATGCCCATATCTCTATACTTCTGATAATACTTATCATGAGCAGTGCCATATATCACAATCGCCGAAGGGTGAAGGATTTCTATTATCCTGTCCAAACCATTAAGAAGATAATAGCGATCTCTTCTTCCTTTCTTGTAAACCCCATCACAGCAGATGCGATAAGTTCTTTCATCGCCAACATAATTTGAACTGGCAGAGTTATAGCCTTTTCCGTTAACAGATGTGCTCCTATTTATAAACACTGTCTCGATTATACACAACTACAAGATTTGATCACGCCTTGCATTCACGAAAGTAAAATTCGATTCATCACACCATCTTTTTATGCAGCAGATTTCCGATTCCCTGAACAATCTGTACAAGCAAAATCAAAATGAGCGACGTTATGACCAGATAATCCAGCTTATACCATTGATAGCCATAGCGGATGGCCACATCCCCCACGCCGCCTCCTCCCAAAACGCCGGCCATGGCGGAAGCGGAAATCATGTTGATGATCAAAAGCACAACGCCGTTCAACAAGCGGGGTATGGATTCCTTGATATATACATGCCGAATAATCTGCATGTCGCGGGCACCGAAAGACTTGGCCGCCTCAATAACGCCATGATCCGTTTCCCGCAAGGCATTTTCAAAAATGCGCGCCGTAAACGGAACAGCGCTGATTGTCAACGGAACAACCGCAGCTGTCGTACCGATTGCCTTACCCGCCAATGCCCGCGTAAACGGAATGACGATAATCATTAAGATAACAAATGGAAAACTGCGAAAAACATTGACCAGCAAATCCAGGATTCCGTAAATGATTTTATTCGGTTTAAGTCCATCCACAGCTGTCAAGGTCAAAACAATCGCCGGAAAAATGCCGAAAATAATTGCCAGTATCGTTGACAATCCCACCATATACAGTGTCTGCAACGTCGCCGTCAGAATAACTTCACGCATCTTTTAATACCTCCCACTTCACGTCCCGGGCATCTAAATATGCCAATACACGATCTTGGTCTTCAGGCGCAATGGTGATGACCAGACTGCCGAAAACATTTTCTCGAAACTTTTCCAGCTTCCCCCAGCATATGCTGAAATCAATATGCAGCTCTCTAGCCATGGCGGTGATAATCGGCTCTGTCGAATGCTCCGTAAAAAACAACTGTACATTGATCCCCTTCTTAGGCAAAATGGAAATTTCTTCTCCCAGAAAGGCCTTGATTTCCCGATCCGGATGAATAAATAAATCTTCGGGACGCCCGATCGCCATCACCCGTCCGTCTTTTAAAAAGGCGACCTTGCGACATATCTGTTTGATCACTTCCATCTGATGCGTCACCACCACAATCGTGATGCCAAACTTCCGATTGATCTGTACCAGCAATGACAAAATCTCTTTCGTATTCAGCGGATCAAGAGCGCTTGTCGCTTCATCACACAACAGCACTTTCGGATCCAATACCAAAGCGCGCGCAATAGCAACGCGTTGTTTCTGACCGCCGGACAGCGCCTTTGGATACTCATCTGCTTTATCTGACAGCCCCACCAGTTGCAGCAAATCCTGAATCTTCTTTTTCGCTTTTGGACAGCGCGTGGAAATACCGCGAAATTTCATAGGCAAAGCTACATTTTCCGCTACGCTCAAGCGTGACAGCAAGTTGAAATTCTGAAAAATCATCCCCATGGAATGTTGCTGACGATGCAGTTGGGCATGATTGCTGACGATGATTTTTTCACCATTGACCTCAATACTTCCCGCATCATAAGATTCCAAACCATTGATACAGCGCAGCAAGGTGCTTTTCCCGGCACCCGACTGACCGATGATGCCATAGATTTCACCCGCTTGTATCGTTAAGGAAATATCTTTTAAAACCTCTTCCGCATCGAAGCGTTTTTGAACATGCGCAATTGAAATCATACCTTTCTCCATTTTTAGAAATATTGAAAGAAATCCTGTTCCTGCAGAAGATTATGGAAGCGGATTCCCCTCACCATCCGTAAAAGCCCAAATGACAGAACCGACATACGTTTTTTCAATATATTCTTTTACTTCTTCCGATTGCATCGCCTTGCAGAGTACTTTCGTTTTTTCCGTTTCCTGATTCCCGTCTTTCACAACGATGTAGTTGATATAGTCACGGGCCTGCACACCGTCCGCCTTTTCGGAAATCAAGGCATCCTGTATCGGCGAAAGATCGGCCTGCAATGCATAATTGCCATTGATGACGGCTGCATCCACATCTTCAAGCGCCCGCGCTAAAGAGGCAGATTCAATTTCCGTAAACTTAAACTGATGCGGATTTTCAACGATGTCATTCAAGGTATACAAGTCGACGTCGGCATTCAATTTCAATAATCCGTTATCTTCCAGAAGTTTCAGCGCCCGTGCTTCATTTGAACTGTCATTGGGAAGGGCAATTTCCATACCGTCCGCCAGCTCGGAAAGCTGCTTGATTTTTCGGGAATATAACCCCATTGGCTCAAGGTGTACACCTGCAACCGCCGCCAGATGCAGACCGCGATTTTCATTTTCTTCTTTCAGATAACGAATGGTCTGATAATAGTTGGCATCCAGTGTTCCATCTTCAACAGCCGTATTCGGCTGTATATAATCGTTAAAGACCGTTACCTCCAGATCCCAACCTTCTTTTTCCAGCAACGGCTTTACCACATTTTCAAGTATCTGCGCATGCGGAATTGCCGTAGCTCCGACCGTAATGATTTTCCTTTCATCTTCAGACGTTGATGTGGAAGTACATGCCCAAAGCATCAATGCCGTGCATATCACACCTGCTTTTTTTAAAAATGAATTCATGTTCGCTCTCCTTGGCTTGTGCCATGCCTGTTTGCCGGGCTGATTGTGAACAGGATATAAAAAACCGTCTTCAGCATCCTGTTCGATGTCCAAAGACGGGATCTCTATCCGCGTGTTACCACCTTGGTTTTATAATGCCCTCACGGGTCATTACCTCACGGAGTACCGGCATACTCCTGTCCGCTAACGGGAACTCCCGTCGGATTCTACCATATCGAACCCGAAGCTCCAAGATCATGTTCATCGACGTTCTGTCTGTTTCCTTTCACCAAAGCGGAAACTCTCTTCAAGACTCCGGCCGACTACTCTTCTCTTCACTGCCTATGCAAAAAAGTTTACCTGTGTTCTAAAGAATGTCAATACCATTGATTGCCTGTTTTCCATAAATGATATTTCATAATCCCGTTTTTTCACTCATTTCCTTGCCGTCTCTACCATAAAAGACCCAAGAACATAGTCTCATTCTCAGGTCTTTTGCTTCATATTACTGCTTCTGTTCCTTAAACATCATGACCACTTTGATCACGATGATTCCCATG
>CAUTVM010000011.1:0-29394 GCA_963541855.1 uncultured Erysipelotrichaceae bacterium | reverse complement strand
AGCTGGAAGAGCTGATGGAAGCGGCGAAAGAAAATGAAAGGGAACTGCAAAGACTTTATGATCAGGCATTTGCGAAATAAGCGGATAATCAAGAAAATCTTTTTGCTTTTCGTCATGGCGGCGATTTTCCTGCAAAATGGACAGTCAGTTTCGGCCGCGGTTTTAAGGCGTATTACCCTTCTGGAAAATAAAACGGGACCTTACTATCGCATGGATCTCCATCATCCATCCAAAACCAATGCGCAAATCAGGCAGGAATATGGGCCGGGTTTGCCCAATCTCATACAATTTAAACGGAATAAGGAAGACTCTTTTACGGGCGAAGAAGAGTCTTCTTTTATTTATGAAGAGTCGGTCAATGAAAATACGACCATTTATGTTTCAAAGGAAGACGCCAATCTGAAAAGAATGGAAATCACATCTGCACCGAGCAACTATTCGGATGAAAATCATGCCTATCAGCCGATTGAAACAACAATTGATGCGTCAGATGAAGAAGAGTATCCGTTTCATAATGAAACCAACATCATACAGTCTTACTATGGATTCAATCTTGAACAAAACGGCATTCTCTTTGTCGCCAACGATCTGCAGCTGCTTTATAAACCGCTTTTCAATGACAGCCAAGAGGATGGAACAACGGTACAAGAACCGCTCGTTTATGATAATCAGATTATCTATCCATTGGCCAACGAAGCGAATATTCGTTATACGGTTCATCACGGTTTTATCAAAGAAGACATTATTCTAAATACCGTACAAAGTGAAAACAGCTTCCGTTATGAACTGCATACAAACGGAAGAATCGAATGCGTTGATCATAATCTGTTCCTTTTTAATGCGGGAAATGAATTGAAATTGATTTTAAGCGCACCGAAAGCGTATGACAGCGCCGGAAATGAAACGGATATTGATCTTGTTTATGAAGACGATTTTTTGACGTATATCGTTGATGAGGATTGGCTGCATGCAAGCGATCGTGTTTATCCGATTGTAATTGATCCGTCTTTGTCAGCGCTTGGACATGAGGCATATGATATCAGTATCGTTCAGAATCTGCCGTATACGACGGTTGGTAATGTTGATTTAGAGCCGCTCAATTGGAAGCTGAACAATATTTTTGAAGCAAGAATGTATATCGGGAAAGATCCTGATTATGGCGACAGCTTTACGATCTACAGATTAAAAAATGAAATCATTGATCAGCTGAATGGCAAATATATAAAAAAGGCGGAAACTTCTTTTCAAGTGGAATCGGCTTCTGCATCCGGAAAGGTCAATGCCTGCCCCATCAAAACGGATATTCCCATTGCCGGAATCAATTATGCAAGCATTGGAAATACAGAGGATTTGCTGGACGTCAATGCTTGTGTACAGGCTTCGTATGAAACCTCGGGGCGTTTTACGGTGGACGCAACGCCGTATGTGAAGAAGTTGATTGAAAATCATATGCCTAATGGCGGATTGTTTATGATGCTTGCGGATCAAAACAATCAATGGCTGCGGCTTTATGCCAGTGAATATTTCAACTACGAGCTAGCGCATTATGGTCAAGCCACATCGGGATACTATCCGGGCACATCAATCGAGTATTATGACAATCCGGATGTATCGGCAATGAATCTCAATGATTTTACCTATCATGTAAGACCGTTTGTCAAATACAATCACGCTGAGGGCGTAGTGAGGTTTACAGCCCTTGGCATTGATGGGAAAGCACCATATCAGGCAAAGGTGAATTTATTCATCAAAGAAGGAAATACGGTATTTAACCATCAGATCATGGAAGCTTCCGATAATTTTTTTCATTATCCCGATTATCCGTCTATTCAGGATGTACCGAATAAATGGACGGAATTGGAATCTAATTATCAGGTCAATGACTTTATTGAAAATTTTAAAGTTAATCAGATCTATGACATGGAAATCTATGCGCAAAAAGGAAGCGATCAGTCTGAAGTCAGGAAGACGTGGTTTCAATTATATGAGTCAAAGAAATTTGATGTGCTGTCTAATATTGCAAGTTATTATGGCGTGGATATCGCAACCCTCAAAGAGGATAATAATTTGCAGGATGAGCTCATTATCGAAGATAATCTTTTATTTATCAAAGAACCAAAGAGGCATAAGGGTGAAATATATCCTTCAAAGGATTTATCACAATCGGAAAAAGAGCAAATTGATGCATCCTTAAGAGGAAGGGGTCTGCAATGTGAATTCGGCAATGAGCCGATCAATCTGCATACCGGTAATTTTCTGATTGAAGCAGAGGATCTGTCTTTGCAGGTCGAAGGTGAAACATTTGCTTTTACAAGAACATATAATGCTCTTTCCGCAGATACATATACCGTGAATGGTTATGGCTGGACGCATAATCTGCTTTCTTATATCGGTATTTCAAAAGAAGGCGCGCAGGTGCTGCTTCCTGATTCCAAAATGTATTATTTTGTCCGCGAAGCAGACGGTACATATGCCAATGCTTTAACGAATCAGTTTGAGTTGAAAGAGGATGGAGATCATTTTACATTGTATGATCATGATGAGAAGAAAACCTATACCTTTCTGCATAGTGGGGAACTGGCATCGATCACAAATGTACATAACAGAAAAATCGTATTTGCATATACCGGTGACAGGCAATTGTGCAAGGTGATTTTCCCGAATGCATATGAGCTTGCGCTTTCTTATGCAAATGGACTGTTACAGCAAGTAGAGGTCAGTGACGGAACGAAGGTTACATATCAATATGACGAGAAAGATAATTTAGAAGTATATACGGATCAGACGGGCAAGACAATTCAATATCAGTATGATCATGCGCATCGGATTATTTCATGGATAAACAGAAATGATGAATTGGCGCTTACGAATACCTATGATGAAAAAGGGCGGGTCATCAGACAGGAGGATGGTCTGGGGAATATTTATTTAACGGAATATAAAGATAATCAGACAATCAATATAGATCCAAACGGAAATCAGACCATTTATCACTATGATCGATATGGTGCAACCACGTCCGTCACTTATGCGGATGGAAACGGTATTCTAAAGCAGTATGAAAATAATTTACTGACCTATGAGAAAACGGAAACGGAGCTGGAGTTTTATTATGCATATAATGCGCAGCGGGATTTAATTAAAAAGAGCAGAAGTGACGGCTTTGAGGAAGAGTGGACTTATGATGATCGGCATAATGTCTTGCTCTATATCAACAGCGAAGGGCAGAAGACATCGTATACGTATGATGCCAATGGCAATGAAACTTCAAAAACAGATGCTTTGGGGAATACGATTTATAAAACTTATGATGCGGCTTCTAATCTGTTATCGGAAACGGATGGTAACAGTAATGTAACAAGATATTCCTATAATGCGCATAATCAGGTTTGTAAAACCATCTATGCGGACGGTTCTTATGATACATATACCTATGATTCGAATGGATATCTGGCTAATACAACCGATGCCTATGGCCATACAACTTATTTTGTTCATAATGAACGAAATGAGCTTGTTTTATTAACGAATCCCGACGGCTCGACCATAAAATATGAATATGATCATAATGGGAACCGGACAGCAATAAAGGATGAAAACGGCTATGTAACAAGGTTTACGTATGATCTGTATGGGCGCGTGTTATCTTCTGTCGATCCGATGCATCACGTAACAAAATATACTTATGATGCCAATGGAAATTGTTTACAGACGACGTATCCGGATGGTTCGGTAATCATCAATACTTATGATTCCAGAGACAGACTGCTCTCCGTTTTAAATAATACGCACTTAACAAGTTATACATATGGTGTTTATGGCATTGAAACCATAACGAATGAAAGAAATCAGATCAAGCGTTTTGTATATGACCAATTGGGAAATGTGATCAAGATCATTGATTTCGACGGTTTAGTTACAATGCATGCATATGATCGTTTGTCGCGGCTGTTGACAACGACGGATGCGAAAGGAAAGCAGACAGAGTATGTTTATGACCTGCTGGATAGATTGATTCAGGAAGCAGACGGGCGAGTCGTTTTAACGTATGCCTATGATCCGAATGGAAATCTGGTTCAGACGGATGCGCAATCCGATGTTTCATTTAAAACAACGCGTAAAGTTTATAACGCCATGAATCGGGTCATTGAAGAAATTGATGCGCTCGGTCATTGTGTGCAATATACCTACGACGGCGCCCGGCTGTTATCGTTAACGGATAAGAACGGTCATATGACCACCTATACTTATGACGTTCGTGGAAACATGATCAGGGAAACTTTGGCGGATGGTGCGTATCGAACGTGGAGCTATGATGCAACCGGGAATAAAACGGCGGAAACGGACACGAATGGATATACGACAAGTTTCATTTATGATGCCAACCATAATCCCGTTCAGATTATTGATAAAGAGGGAAACGCAACGAATTATGTCTATGACAGTATGAATCGACAAGTATCTTCCACAAGCCCTTTGGGCTATCAGGAAGTATACACCTATGATTTAGATGGGCATATCACGAGTCAATCGGTAAATGGCCGGGTAATAGAAACTTATGTATATGATGCGTATGGGAATTGTATTGAAGAAACTGTCAATCGGCTGACGACCACATATGCCTATGATGTCTATGATAAACGCCTTGAAAAGTGTGATCCTTATGGTTTAATAACGACGTATACCTATGATGAGTATCATCGCTTGTTAAAAACACATGTCAATCATGTATGTTCCTCTTCATTGACCTATGATGTGTATGACAATGTATTATCGGAAACAGATTTATATGGCGAAACACAGATCAATCAATATGACGCGGATCTGAATCTGATTGTTTCAACGCATCATCATTTAACAACAACCTATGCATACGATTTATTAAACAGAAAGATCAAAGAGGAAGACTCTTTGGGAAACTGTAAAGAGATTATATATGATGCGGATGCCAATATTATAGAAGAGAAGGTCAACGGGCGGTCGTCGTATTATGCCTATGATGCGGATCAGCATCTGATCAAAGAGACGGATACCTTAGGCGGCCTTACGGAGCATCATTATGATCATGAGGGAAATCTTCTGTCAACGAAGGATGCGAACAATCATCTGACGACGTTTACATATAATAAAAACGGTTTACTTCTGGCGACGGCAGTTAACGGAGTCGTTCTTTCTTCACAGGAATATAATGAAGATTCTTTGCTGATCAAGGAGACGGATGGTGAAGGTTATTTTGAGCAGTATGGGTATGATGCGTTTCGCAAGCGAATACAGGTTGTGGATAAAAGAGGGTATCTTACAGAATATACGTATGATGAATATTTCAATTTGCTATCCACAACGAATCCGTTGGGTTATCAAGTAACGAATATCTATAATGAGCGAAATCAACTGATTGAAACAAGAGATGCGCAGAATAATGTCTATACGTATGCTTATGATGTCTTTAATAATCGCATTAAAATGACGAATCCGCTAAAGGCGGAATATTGCTATACCTATAATGCTTTAAATCAGCTGGAAGCAACGGTGGATGAAAGAGGATTGCAAACGTCATATACTTATAATTCTTTCAATGATATTTTGAGCATTTCCAAAGATGGAGCATTGGCAGTGTCATACACCTATGATTCATATGGGCGCATGATTGCCAAGAAGGATTCATTGGGAAATCAAGAGACCTATACCTATGACAAGGAAGGAAATCTTTTATCCACCTGCTATCCAAACGGGGCAAAGGAGTTCTTTGTATATGATGCAAAGAAGCAGTTGATTGCACAGACGGATGTTCTGGGGACGGTTACGGAATTTTCCTATGACGGTGTGGGAAATAATATAACTAAAACAGTTAATCATGAAAGAATCATTCACAATGAATATGATGATCGCAATCATCTTATTTCAACAACGGATGCGAATCATAATCGAACGGCATTTTTCTACAATAATCGGGATGAGTTGATTGAGACCGTTGACGCCCTTGGTTATTCGATAAAAACGGAATATGCGCCGACGGGAGAAATCGTATCGACAATTGATCAAAATGGAAATCGTTTGCAAAATATTTTGGATGAAGCGGGTCGTATTATTCAGACCATTGATCCCGAAGGTCATGTAACAACCAATCGCTATGATTCGCTGGATCGTTTGATCAGTGTTCAAAATCCTAAGGGCTATCGTGTTTCTTATACCTATAATCCGCTTGGTTCTTTGCTTCAGGAAACAGATGGGAATCAGCAAATCACCTATACATACAATCGGGCGAATGATCTGGTTACGGTTAAGGCTGATCGTTCTAAAAAAGAAACGTATACATATGATAAAAGAGGGAATGTTCTTTCTTATACACGTAAGGATGGTTCAAAAATTCAGTATCGCTATGATAGTGAGGATCACTTGCTGTATAAGAATGCTGTTTCTTATGCCTATGACCGGATGGGTTCTTTGGTGCAAATGCAGGATGACAGCGGTACGACAATCTATACATATAACTTAGCCGGATCGTTGACGTCTGTCAGTCAAAATGGTGCAATGGTGCGGTATGCATATAATGCCTATGATGAATTGGTTAAAATCATTTATCCGGATCATGTCAGTGCGACATATGCCTATGATCATAATTCCAATTTAATAGAGGCAACGTGTCACGGCTTAACGGTTATGTATGCTTATGATTCCTTGAATCGGGAAATCAGGCAATCAAGATCAAACGGGATTGTCACTTTGACGGATTATGATCCGGCGGGGAATAAGTCTCATATACAGACGAGTGTAAATGGGTTTCCTTATTTTGAAGCATCCTATACATATAATAGAAATAATTCTCTGATCAAAGAAGAAATCAGGCAATTGGGCGAAGCAACCATAAAGAGCTATACCTATAATGAGAATGATGAATTAACATCTTCGACAATTATCAAAGGAAGTCAAACGTCAAAGACAGAATATATTTTGACATTGGATGGCAATGTGTCGCAGATCAAAGACGGGCATACGCAGGTTTTGAATGAATTTAATGCGGCCGGGCAGATCATTAAATCGACGCGTGACGGTTATACATTTACGTATATGTATGATGCTAACGGCAATCGCATTTTAGAAAAGAGAAGTGACGGCCGAAGCAGAACCTATGCATATAATGAATGGAATCGTCTGATACGGGTCAAAGATTTTGACGATGTTGTCTATGCCTATACGTATGACGGTCTGGATCATCGTCTGTCGATGTCCGTGTATAAGCAAGAGCAGCGTTATGAAACGGGTTCTTATCAGGTTGAAGATAAGATGCATACGTTGATCAGAAGATTGCGCATCGCTGAAAAGGAAGGGAATATTTGTCTGCTTCCGTATTACAAGGAAGGTAATCCGGTTGATCAGGAAGAAATCGAAGAGCGGCTTAATCAGGCGGGCAGTACATGGACAGAGGATCGTTCCTATGATCAGCAGTCTTCTGTCAGCCGCGTGGATTCTTTTACAAACCGAATCCAAGATTGTGATAAAACAAGGATTCAATATATTTATGATTATACTTGTGAACATGAACAGGTTTTAGCTGAAATTCAGGATGATTGTCATCGTCATTATTTCTTTGGAAATCAGCGTATATCTTCGGATCGATTCAGCTATGTTTCTGATTATGCAGGCTCCATCGTCATGACTTTAAATCCGGATGGAACAGTGCATGGAGAGTATGCATATAGTGATTATGGGGAAAGGGATCATAGATATGATCCGTTCAATGCTCATACGGATCCAATCGGCTTTAATGGAGAGTATCATGATCCCAGCGGTCTTGTTTATTTAAGAGCGAGATATGTCGATCCCTCTACGTTCTCTTTTATTTCAGAGGATACATATCGCGGGGTATTGTATGATCCCAATAGTCGTAAGCGATATGCTTATCTGCGAAATAATCCGAAGAAGTACAGTGATCGTGACGGCCATCGACCGATTTCCAAAAGAGCAAGACCGGTCGCTTCGGCGACGAGAATCAAGCGTCCGACTGTAAAAATCACACGGCCTGTCATTGGCAGAAAAGCGGCTCGCCAACCGGCCAGGACAACGAGAATATCAACTCCGCATGCGGCGTCTGTATCCTATCAAAAAGCGGAGACAAGCCATGCTCATTCATCAAAGCGTGCCGCAGCGCATGATGATGTACATTTTGTCAACAGTGCACAGCTCAAGGAAAGCGTTCTTCACGCCGAAATGGCGTTGTCTCATGCGGTGAAGAAAGTATCTTCCGCAGGGAAATCTGCGCATACTGCGGTGGCTAAGATCAAAGCGGCCAAAGTCAATATGCTGACAAAAGTGCATCAGTTAAACAATAAGTTTCGTGTGGTTAAGGGTGCTTTGGCCAATAGAGTAAAAGGGATGTGCAGTTTGCCTAAGAAGAAGGCGAATGGCGGCGATACATTGCACAGGGCCTTGAAGCGGGCGGCAAACGCTTTCAAAATTCTTTTGGGTTATGTGGATGAACATCTGCAGGACATAGCCTCCATCGGCATAGCGGTGGGAACAGCCAGTATGACGATAGGCGGCGTCGGCATCCTGATTGGGATGTTCGGCGTACAGGCCGGTGCTGTTTTGTCGCTGCTAAAAGTGGGCGGCTCAATTGCAAGCATAGGCGGTGGTGCGGCTGTCGTGTCAGGTGTCGCGGTGGTCGCAAGCGGATTGTTGCAGGCGGTAACAGGCGTTTCTAAAAAGTCATTGGATGGAATCGCCTTAAATGAAATTGAAGCGGAAGATAGAGTCAAAAGCGGCGTAGTCAACTATTTGTATGGCACCGTGATGACGATGATCGGGAGTACCATCTATGTAGCGGGTCAGTCTTTTCTCAATACGTATGAACTGCATAAAAGAATGGATGAAGCAGAATCGGAGAAACAGAAGAGACCGACATGGCATGAAACGGAGGAGTATGTTTATGAAAAAGAAAATATTCCTAAAAATCATAGACAACAGGCTTTTCTGGGCGGAAACCCGACTGAAAATAATGCCCGATTACCCGGCTCTTCGGTTCCGGACGGTGTAGATACTGAGAATAAGATATTATTTGAAGCCAAAAATTACGACCTGAAATACATGTCCAGTCTGATTCGCAATGTGAGCAGACAGATTGAGCAAAGAGCGGTTAACTTACCGGGATTTATACAGAAAATATATATTGATGTGCGTGGTCAGGAATATACGACGGAGATGCTTGAACAGATAGAGCAGCAGATTTTGGGAAAGGCTCCCGAGGGTGTGAAGGTTATTATAGAGTTTATAAAGTGATTAGGGAGGACAGGGCATATGTGTGCAAAGATGAGTGTAAAAAGAAGGATTATTTCCATCATCAATGAAGAATTTGAAAGACAAAGTGATCTTGAAATTCATACGTCGCCGAGATTGCATTGGATATATCATGATGAATTCTGGTCCAGCTTATTAGAGCTTTCTTCGGATAAGTATAGAGAAAACTATTGGCTTGATTCCAGTATCTGTTTCCGATGGTACGGCAATATGAGATATGTCCGTTTAAATTTTTCTCTTTCTATGGATGCCGACAGTACGATATGTGACAGAGAAGAGATCAACATTAAAAGTTTTGATGAGGATAACAGCCGAAAACTGGTCAGTACGATCGTTGAAAAGTTCATTCGGTACTCCAAAAGAAACACATTGCCCTATGTGAAAGAACATTATTGGGCCAAATACTATCATGCGGATGATACATGGCAGAATATGAACAAAGCTGTCTTATGTTTTTTAAGTCATGAATTTGATGAAGGCATGATGTATTGGAATAGGGCAAAAGCATGCTACAGCAATGAATCAACCGTGGATGCCATTACCTATCTGGAAGCGAATATGATAAGCAGAGAAAGGCTTATACAGGCAATCAAAGAGATATGTGCATATAACAAGAAGTTTTTCTAAGTAAATTTGAAGGTGAATTTAAAGGCTTTTATCAATGTTGTTATAGAGTGATCAATGAGGACAGGACATATGTGTGCAAGGATGAGTGTAAAAAGAAGGATTATTTCCATCATCAATGAAGAATTTGAAAGACAAAGTGATCTTGAAATTCATACGTCGCCGAGATTGCATTGGATATATCATGATGAATTCTGGTCCAGCTTATTAGAGCTTTCTTCGGATAAGTATAGAGAAAACTATTGGCTTGATTCCAGTATCTGTTTCCGATGGTACGGCAATATGAGATATGTCCGTTTAAATTTTTCTCTTTCTATGGATGCCGACAGTACGATATGTGACAGAGAAGAGATCAACATTAAAAGTTTTGATGAGGATAACAGCCGAAAACTGGTCAGTACGATCGTTGAAAAGTTCATTCGGTACTCCAAAAGAAACACATTGCCCTATGTGAAAGAACATTATTGGGCCAAATACTATCATGCGGATGATACATGGCAGAATATGAACAAAGCTGTCTTATGTTTTTTAAGTCATGAATTTGATGAAGGCATGATGTATTGGAATAGGGCAAAAGCATGCTACAGCAATGAATCAACCGTGGATGCCATTACCTATCTGGAAGCGAATATGATAAGCAGAGAAAGGCTCATACAGGCGATCAAAGAGATATGTGCATATAACAAGAAGTTTTTCTAATTGCAGATTCTGACATATCGGATTTGGTTTTATATTGCGCTTTAAATGACAATGTACGACAATACTTTTAGAAATGTGATCTATGGCAATTTTAAAAACACTTGTCTGGACAATCATGATTGAAAGTGCAGTACTGCTGACTTGGATGAGGTTGTCTTCTGAAAAAACGGATATGAGGCTTGTGCTGTATGAAGTACTGATTAACACCGTGACAAATCCGTTATTGCATATAGCAATACTGATTTTAAGAATCCGTTCCATGGCGCCGGTTCTTCTGCTTGAACTTCTTGTCGTTGGCATAGAAGCTCTCATGTATCGAGCAATGACCACATTTTCGCTTCGAAAGTGTCTGACATTATCCGTTTTGCTGAATACAGCTTCGTATTGCATCGGGCTTATCATCATGTAAGAAAGAGAGGAAAAAACAATGAGTAAAATGATCTATGATGTGGCTCCTTATCCTGCCTTTTCAGAGTTCGGATTTTCCGCACCGCTTGTACAGGTCGGCTTATTGGCTGCCGTGATTGCAGGCGTTCTTCTTTTTTTAATGCATAAAGGTAAAAAGCGGCAGTAAGAATGCGTGACAAGATATTTGTTATTGTTTTAAGGAGAACGCCATGATTTCTTCTGAAAACGGCAGATTGTTTATTTATGCGTGGTGCCACATGTGCGTGGATGCTTTATGTTGCCTGCTTTTGTATCAAACACATGCGAATGCTTGGCTTTGGATTATCGGATATCATGCACTGGCATTTGCCTTACAACCGGTTTTCGGCTTAATGATAGACCGCCATCCGGCTATACCGGCAGGGAAAATCAGCATCCTGCTGATTCTTGGAGCCTATACTTTACAGCATTTCCCCACATTGGCTGTCAGTTTTGCAGGTGTCGGCAATGCATTGTTTCATATTGAGGGCGGCTATGTCAGCCTGCATCGTGCTCAAAGAAAGATCGGCCCGGGCGGATTTTTTGTCGGTGCCGGAGCACTTGGCATCGGTATGGCTTTGATTTTTGCAAAATTTTATATTTCGGCCATTCCTTTTCTGTTTGTTCTTTTTTCCGCTTCATCGCTGTTTCTTCTTTTGCTTACACCGATCAGTCCCGCATTACGTCAGCGAAGCGGCGCTTTTCATCTTCCTTTGCAAGCAGATGCTTTTTACTGGCTGTTTGCGGCCATTCTTGTGCGTGGATATACCGGCATGCATATTTCCGTGCCGATAATCGGCTGGCAAGGTATTCTTTGCGTGGCGGTTTTATCATGCGCTGGAAAAATGGCCGGCGGCTATATAGCGGATCGGATAGGCGCCGAAAAAACAGTTCTTTTTGCACAGATCATGGCCGCTTTCTGTATGTTGGTATCATATTGGCTGCCTTTTTGCAGACTGGCAGTCATTTTCCTGATCAACTTGCCAATGGCCGTAACGTTAGCCGCACTGTCGGATTGTTTCCCGCATCAGACCGGCATGGCATTCGGTCTGGCGCCGCTGGCGTTGTATATTGGTTACATCAGCATGCTGCTTCCTGTTTCCACCGTTCTTTCCGATATTTGGATTTTAGCGGCTTTGCTACTGGGATCAGCATACTTCCTCAAGCGTGTTTTTACAGCATGCATAAATAAAAATGACAAGCCATGAAAAAAGCCGACAGTGGATATGCGGCTTTTGCTTAGCATACGCTTATTTGTTTCTATATACGATTCTGCCGTTCGTCAGATCATATGGTGAAAGTTCAACCGTAACCTTATCGCCGGGCAGAATACGAATATGATGAATTCGCAGTTTTCCGGCCAGAGATGCGCGAACAGTCTGTCCGTTTGTCAAAGTAACGGTAAAGACATTGGAAGAAATGTCATCTACAACACCATCAATGCGGATCGCGTCTTCTTTACTCAAAAGAATGTCCCCTTTCTTTATAGGGTGATTTTACCATAGGAAGCAGAAACATGATCACATAATTTCACATGAACATGACATAATTTTGCTTAGACATCTTTCTATAGTATAAGTGCAGGAAGAAAAGCCTGCATCCCCGGAATATCAGCTTCCCCCCTTTAGTTGATATTTCGAAAATTCTATCCCCCTTTGAAATGAAATAAAAAATGAGAAAAGGCCCGAAAGGGTCTTTTCTCATGTGTACAATATAGAAAGAGGTGAAGACCATGAAATATATCTTTCTGGATGTCGACGGAACCCTGTACAGTTCCGCGATTGCATCCATTCCGGAATCTGCCCGAAAGGCTATTCAAAAAGCACGCCAAAACGGCGCCAAGGTACTTCTTTGCACCGGACGCTCTTTAGCGGAATGCATGCAGTATCTGAATGATGATTTAGACGGCTATGTATTTGCGGCCGGAGCGATGATCTATGTCGAGAAGAAAAGAATCTATGATCGGCCGATGCCGAGCGAAGATGTTAAGATGCTTGGCCGCTTTCTGGAAAGCTATAACATGGGTTGGACTAAAGAAGGGCAGGCGGGTGCATATTGCAATGAAACGGCATATGAATTTTTGTTGCCGTATTTTGCCGGCGGGCAGGCGGCACGCTCCGTCATGGTACAGCAATCCATGGAAAATGGATGCTATCCGGCTGACTATATGGATCCGGACGAAAAAATCTATAAAGTCTGTGGCTTTACAAATAAATCCGGTACGGATTTTGAACGCATGAAAAAAGAAGTGCCGGATCCTTATAGTGTTTTGGTGACCATGCACGATGGCCGAGGAGAGGGCTGCGAAATTACGGATTCTCATATTACCAAGGCAACCGGGATCAAACGCGTCATGGACTATTATGGCGCTGCCATGGAGGATGCTGTGGCGATTGGAGACAGCGAAAATGATATTCCCATGCTTGAAGCCTGCGGAATGGGCATTGCCATGGGCAATGCATTTGCAAGCGTCAAACAGATTGCCGACTGGACGACAACAGATATTCTGGATGACGGGATATGGCATGCGTTTGAACATATCGGTGTACTGTGATGATACAGATCAGTGAACATATTTTTGCGACCATGCATGATGATGCCAACGATCAGCCATATGTCTATCTGATTCACGGCTCATCCTGGAATCTGCAAATTGATACCGGAAACAGTCCGCGCAATTATCACCTGTTTCTACAGGAGATAGAGCAAGCCGGCTTTGACAAACCGAAGCTGATCGGCTTGACGCATTGGCATTGGGATCATACATTCGGCATGATGGAAGCGGAAGTTCCCGTTATGGCAAGTGCAAAGACAGACGCCTATTTACGAAAGATGTGCCGTTGGCAATGGACGGAAGAAGCGATGCGGGAACGCTTGCGAACGGGCGAAGAAATTTCATTCTGCGATGAGAAAATGCACGTGGAATATGCGGATGTTACTTCCATCCGTGTTCGACATGCGGACATCATATTGCCTGCAGATACGGTATTTGATCTGGGAGATGTCATGGTAAGAGCTATACAGGCGGACAGCCCGCATACGCGAGACGCCATATTCTGGCTGGTGGAAGAGGATGAGACTTTGATCGCCGGGGATGGCGAATATGAAGATTATTATGACAATGGCGGTCACTATGATCCCAAACGTCTTTCGGCATACATACGTTTTTTGGAAAACCTTTCATTTAAACGCTATGCTCGCAGTCATGATGAAGCATGGACTACAAAGGAGAATATTCTGAAAAAGCTGGAGCAGGCCATGCATCAATGCGAGCGAAATAAATAAGAATTTTTTATCATGCGATGCTTTTGCACAAGCACAGTTGATGGAAAAACGATAATCAATCAATAAGCAGATACAATTGTGAAAAAGCTTATTCGGCACTTACAGTTTTTGCTTTAAACGGCGGGCGATTTTTTCCGCTTCCGGTGTTGCCGCCAGTCCGCCCCGTGCGGTTTCACGCAAGGATGCCGGCATTTGTCGGCCGATTTGTCCCATGGCGTCAAATACCTGATCGGCCGGAATTTGCGATTGAATACCGGCCAGCGCCATTTCGGCACTGCTGACCGCATTGATTGCTCCGATTACGTTTCGCTTGACGCACGGCACTTCCACAAGCCCGCATACCGGGTCGCACACAAGTCCCAACATTCCCTTCAGGGCGATGGCGGCTGCATTCGTGATTTGCCGGCATGTACCGCTTCTTAAAGATACAAGTGCTGATGCGGCCATGGCACTGGCCGAGCCGATCTCCGCCTGACAGCCGCCCGCCGCTCCGGAAATGGAAGCGCGATGCGCGATGATGCCGCCCACGCCGGCAGCAATATAAAGTGATTGTATGATTTCATCTTCAGGATAAGAAAAATACTGTTGTGCAGAAATCAAAACGGACGGCAAGACACCGCAGGAACCCGCGGTCGGGGTGGCAACGATAACATGCATGCAGGCATTAGACGACGCGATCCGCAAAGCCCTTTCCATTACCGCCGACAAAAAACCGTCAAGCATGGATTGCCCTTTTTCACGATATCGGCGTAATAATTCTGCCTCTCCTCCAACTAATCCGGAGGCGGAGTGAAGAGCAGGATCATAATCGGCGTCTGAACGTATCATGGTTTTGTAAAGCGTACACATTTTTTCAAAAGAATCCGTTTCACAGATGTTGCTTTCATGGCAGTCGTTTAACTGCATGACTTTCCACATCGGCAGATTTTTCTGCTCCGTTTGACAGAGCCATTCTTCCATGGAGGTATACATAGTTTTTCACTCTCTCTATTCTGATTGCAGGGAAAAGTAGGTCACCTTTAATATCCCCTGCTGTTGCGTCAGATAATCCAATTCCGTTCGTTCCAGTTCCTGATCCAGTTCAAACACGCATACGGCATGTCCCCCGCGATTATCACGATCCAGCTGCATGGTAGCAATATTGATTCCTTTATCCGCCAAGACAGAAGTCACTTTGGCGATTTCTCCCGGTGCGTCATCATTTTGCACGATCAAGGTCGGATGATCACAGGAAAAGACGGCTTTCAGACCGTCAATTTCACGAATTTCAATGCGCCCGCCGCCGATGGAACAAGCTGTAACCGTTAATTGTTTACCGGTTCTGCCGCTTAAAAGCAGACGCGCCGTGTTGGGATGGACAAAAGGCCCTAAGTCGGCGGCTGCAAAGTGAATATTGAGCTTTTCGACAGCAGCAATAGCCAACGCCTCACGAATGCGCGGGTCATCGACGGCAAAGCCCATTAGCCCGCCTGCCAGCGCTTTATCGGTGCCATGCCCTTTTCCGGTTGTGGCAAATGACCCATGGAGTAATATATCCGCTTTGGCGACAGGTTCATTTAAAAGACGACGTGCCGCCTGTCCAATGCGGCATGCGCCTGCGGTATGCGAACTGGAGGGGCCGACCATTGCCGGCCCGATCACATCAAAAATGTTCATAAAGAGCCTCTTCTTTTTTCGCTATAATAATAGCATCTGTCGGGCATAAAGGGAGGAAGAAAGCATATGGCCAAGGTCAGTATCATCATCCCGGTCTATAAAGCGGAAAGCGGAATCCGCCGCTGTTTAAACAGCATTTTACAGCAAGAATTCAGTGACATTGAAGTGCTTCCGGTAGACGATGGATCACCTGATCAATGCGGTAATATTTTAGATGAATATGCAGCCAAAGATCATCGGGTACATCCGCTGCATCAGAAAAATCAAGGCGTTTCCGCAGCCCGGAATGCCGCTATTGCAAAAGCGACGGGAACATATATGCAGTTTGTCGATGCGGATGACTACTTGCCAATAAACAGCACCAAGATGCTGGTGCGCTATGCGGAAGATTACAAAGCGGATCTGGTAGTAGGCGCCTTTTATCGTGTGTCTCAAGAGTATGTGTCCATTAAGAATGACATTGATGCGCAAGACGTGATGGATCGTAAAACATATGCATCATGCATGTTGGCAAAGCCGTCCGATCTTTATTATGGTGTATTGTGGAATAAGCTTTATCGCCGCGATCTGATCATGCAGAACAGGCTATGTATGGACACGGATCTGAACTGGTGTGAAGATACGGTTTTTAATATGGAATATACTCTGCATATCAATCGTGTTATCGCTTTGCCCGTACCGATCTATTACTATGTTCGTACCGAAGGATCATTAGTGCGTGACTCCATGGAGTTGAGCCGGATTGTTAAGATGAAAGAACAGATCGTGCGGTATTATGATGACTTTTATAAAAACTTATATAATGTGGATGAAACGGCCGGCGAGCGTCTGCAGCATATCCGTTTTCTTTTTTCCTTTGCGACAGATGATCCCGTCATCGGCAAAGGTTATGCGCGGATCGGCAAAGAAACAAATCTCGCAACGGTGAACACCGACTTGGAAGACAATATGGTCACCATGATGTATTACATGCATGAAGTTTATACACATTATTTACGGAGCGTTGCTTTTGAAACGGAATTATCATTGGATGAAATGGAAGTTTTGAATTGTCTGATGTTCCATTGCTCAGCAATCGCGATGAAGGAAATCGCGGCCTATGCCGGCTTGTCGATCACTGCATGTTTTGCTGCCGTCGGCAGCCTGGTACTGAAAAAGATGGTAAAAGTGAATTATCTGCAGCGTGATACGCCGGTTGAACTGACTTCTTGCAGCAAGGAGGTGCTGGATAAACTGCGCTATGCCGTGCAGGATCTGGAAAATATATGTTTAAACGGTTTTGATGAAAAAGAAAAGCAACAGCAGCAAGAAAATGTTCAGCGAATGAACAAGAATCTGAAAAAGCTGTTGGAACATGCACGCACAAGTGTGCGATAATAAAAGCGGGAAGGATCTGAACGAATAATGCCAAAGGCGGTTTTTTTAGATTATACGGGAACCATTTTACAAACGGACAGCGAAGATCTGCGACGATTGGCGGAGCGGATGACCATGGGCGGTTTCAGCACGCCGCGACAAGTTGCCGTCTGGTGGTTTGATACGCTGCGTCTGTTGGAAGAGAATGCCTATCGGAATTCATATATGCCCGAAGACGCATTGATCTTGAAAATTCTGGAGAAGGCCGTAAGAGAAAAAGGATTGCGGGGCGACCTGCTTCAATTACAACAGCTGAATATCAGCTATTGGATGTATGCGCCGCTGTATTCGGATGTCAAACGTTTCTTTGAACAATGTCAATTGCCGATTTATATTATTTCCAATAACAGTGCCAGTTATATTCGCGTTTGTCTGCGCCGTAATAATCTGCATGTCAACGGCATCATTTCAGCAGATCAGGTCAAAGCATATAAGCCGCATCGTGAATTATATGAACTGGCTCTGCGTACAGCGCGGGTTGATGCGGAAGATGCAATCTGCATCGGGGATTCAATAGTGGATATGATCGGTGCTTCAAGCGTAGGCATGAAGCCAATATTACTGGATAGAAAAAAGACGGCCATAAAAGCTGATTATCGAATTATACATTCGCTTTCAGAAGCGCTTCGTTTGCTATGAAAATTTTATTTTATTATGTGCGTCACGGGCAGACCTTGTTTAATAAAACGCGGCGTCTGCAGGGAGGCTGTGATTCACCATTGACCGAAAAGGGAATTGAAGAAGCGCATCGTGCAGAACAGGCATTGCGGCCAATACCCTTTACGCATGCGTTTACTTCTTCCAGTGAACGGGCGGTCGATACGGCGGGGATTATTCTTGAACGGCATAATGTGAAAGCGATCCGGATGAAGGGACTGAAAGAATTTGATTTCGGAAAGCTGGATGGTGCCGGCCTTGAAGATCCGGCAATTAAAAGTGAAGTAGAGCAGCGCATGCAGAGCGGATATCAATTTCAAGATATCGGCGGTGAAAGTTTGCATATGTTTCATGTGCGGATGATCAGAACCTTTGAAATCATCACGCAAATGTGTCGGGATGGTGAAAGGGTATTGATCGTTTCGCATGGCTGTTACGGCCTGCAGCTTATGGAAAGGCTGCTGAACACGAAAATACGACAATTACAAAGTGCTCGCCGGGATATGAAAGCTTTTCCGTTTCCGAATGGCGGCATCATGCAATTTGCGAACGAATCGGGAAAATGGTCATTGTTGCAGGAGCCGATTGAGCCGCAGCTGTTTCACGATAGGGCATAGAGTATTTTTCCTTCACGCATACGGCCTGATATGAAAAGCCATTGCACCAGGTTCGTGTTTATGCTAAAGTAGTAAAACATTGAGGAGCTTTTTATTATGGCCGAGTCGCGGAAAGTCATTATGACCTGCACGATCTGTTTGTCGAACAACTATACGACGTCTAGAAAAAAAAGCAGTACAAGACGTTTGGAACTGATGAAGTATTGTCCGAAATGCGGTCGAAAAACGCTCCACAAGGAAACGAAATAAGGAGACTTCATGTATGGATCGTACATTCAGCTGGAGCGGTATTAGAAAAGAAACGAAGCGGGTTCGCTGGCCGAAGTGGGCGGATATCTGGACAAATTTTGGTGAAACTTTGATTTTTACCATCTTTTTTGCTTTGTTTTTTGTCTTATGTGATTTTATCGTTACATTTGTATTGCGGGCATTGGGAATCGGAGCATAATAATGACAGAAAACAGAAATGAAGATGTGAATGTACATAAAGCTGTCGATGATGAACATGAAACACGCTGGTATGTGGTCAATACCTATGCGGGGCATGAAAACCGCGTCAAGGAAAATTTGGAAAAACGCGTTGAAACCATGGGCATCTCAGACAGTCTTTTCCGTATTGTCGTCGCTGAAGAACCGGTAATTGAAATTAAAAACGGCAAACAGGTTGATAAGATGCAGAACATGTTTCCGGGTTATATTTTCGTGGAAATGAAGATGACGGATGAAGCTTGGTATGTTGTTCGCAATACGCCGGGCGTTACCGGGTTTATTGGTTCTTCCGGCGGCGGAGCAAAACCGTTTCCGGTTTCGCCGGTCGAGATGGAATCCATTTTGCGTCGTATGGGTCAATCAGATAAGAAAGTGGATGTTGATTTTACAATTGGAGATACGGTTCGGATTCTGACAGGGCCTTTTTCCGGTATGGAGGGGCGTATTAACGGAATGAACGATCAGACGCAGGTCGCCTCTGTATTAACCATGTTGTTCGGCCGCGAAACGCCGACCGATATCAACTATAACGATTTGCAGAAAGTTGACGCGGAAAACGTATAAAAGGCGAACAGTCTCATGGACACCCTCGATACAGCGAGGTAAAGTCCATGAGATTTTTAATAAAAAATATCCCGGCTTCCGTTTGCCGGAAGGCGGGATAGAAATGGCGCCTTAAACAGGGCTCGAACCTGTGACCTAGCGGTTAACAGCCGCTCGCTCTGCCGACTGAGCTATTAAGGCGTGCTTCCATACTATAACAGACGCAAAAACGACGGTCAATATAAAAATTTATACTATAAAAAATTAGATCATTGTCGAATCGGATGTAATTCAATAAAGAGATGCCGATGGAGGACTTTATAAAAAACAAAGCGAGGTTTCGGCAAGAACCCCCGCTCCAATAAAGTGCGATATTTTGACTGTTGATTTTACAGTGCGGCCGCAACCGCGTCTTTGACGACACCCATGTCGACCGTCGGCTCGAAGCGGGCGATGACCCGCCCGTTGCGATCGATCAGGAATTTTGTGAAATTCCATTTGATATACGCCTTTTCCTTGAACACCTTGTTGTTTCGCTCCGCAAATTTATTCAGAGCGGCATTTTTCAAGCCCTTGCCGAAACCGGCAAAAGGTTTTTCAGTCGCCAGGAAAACAAAGAGCGGATCGGCTGTTTCACCATTGACGTCAATCTTTGCAAACTGCGGGAAATCGGTACCGAATTTCATGGTGCAGAAAGTGTGGATTTCATCATCGCTGCCCGGCGCCTGATCGGCGAACTGATTGCAGGGAAAGTCGAGAATCGTGAATCCCCGCCCTTTCATTTCCTTATACATCGCCTCCAGCGGTTCGTAATGCGGCGTAAAACCGCACCCGGTGGCGGTATTGACGATCAACAGCACCTGGCCTTTATAGGCGGACAGGCTGACCATTTTTCCCTGCTGGTCTTTTACGGTGAAATCATAGACGGTTTTCATTTTGCTTTTTCTCCTTCGTTTTTTAACACTTCATATAGCAGAGCGTACAGCTTGCGCGCTTTATCAGGCGACAAAGCGATACAGCCGGCCGCTTTTTGCGGGATATTCTTTGCTTTTTCCTGCAAGGCTTTTCCTTTGCGGGTAAGCAAGATCATGACGATTCGTTCATCCCTGCGATCTCGCTTTCGCTCCACATAGCCTTCGCGCTCCATTTTTTTCAACAGAGGCGAGAGCGTTCCGTTATCCAGCAGCAGGCGCTCGCCGATGTGTGAAACGGGGACGCCGTCTTTTTCCCAAAGGACCAGCAGGACGAGATATTGCGTATACGTCAATCCCAACGGTTTCAACAATGGCGCATAGAGACCGGTGACGCTTCTTGCGGCGGCATAGAGCGGAAAGCAAAGCTGATTGCCGAGCTTCATCCGCTCGCGTTCTTCATCATTCATGCATTCCCCTTTCCGATATATTTTGTACAAATAGATTTTATCAAATATATATGCGATTGCAAAACTTTCGCCAAAAAGTTTCAAGCGGGGAAATACAAGATCGCTTAACGCGGCGGCCTGAAACAAAAATGAAAGGGAATTGCGGGCCGAACGGAAAACTCTCCGAAATACGGCGGGCAATGTTGAATTGCAGTAAAGGCGTTTCCTATAATGTGAATATTATACAAGGAGGAAAGGAAATGAAAAAAGCAGTCTATAGCGGTCTGGCAGCCGTTTTATGTCTGGCTCTGGGCGCGTGCGGCAGCGCATCCGGCGACAACGATGAAAAAGCATTTAAAATAGGCGGCTGCGGGCCTTTATCCGGCAATAACGCCGTCTATGGCGAAGCGGTCAAAAACGGCGCGCAGATCGCGGTGGATGAAGTGAACGCCGAAGGCGAAGTCAGGCTGGATTTCCGTTATGAAGACGACCAGGCCGATACCGAGGCGGCGGTCAACGCCTACAACACGCTGGCCGACTGGGGCATGCAGGCTTCAATCGGCGCGACGACGTCCGGAAACGGACAGGCGATTTCTCCCTTGTATGCAAAGGATCATATCTTCGCCATTACGCCGTCCGGCTCTTCATTAGGCGTCATCTATCGGGACGCGCAGAACGCAAAAGACCCTTACGGCAATGTCTTTCAGATGTGTTTTACCGATCCCAACCAGGGTGTTGCTTCGGCGGATTATTTATCCTCCCATCCGGAACTTGGGACCAAGATTGCGATCATCTACCGCAATGACGATAACTATTCGTCGGGCGTTTACGCAACCTTCATGCAGGAGGCGGAATCAAAAAACCTGGACATCGTTTATGAAGGCACCTTTACCAAGGACACGACCGATTTCTCGGTGCAGGTTCAACAGGCGCAGGCGGCCGGCGCGGATATTGTCTTCCTTCCCATTTACTACCAGCCGGCTTCTTTGATTCTACAGACAGCGAAAAGCCTGGCGTATACGCCGACCTTTTTCGGCTGTGACGGGATGGACGGCATCCTGACGCAGGAAAATTTTGACACAAGCCTTGCCGAAGGCTTATACATGCTGACGCCGTTCTCCGCCGACGCCCAGGACGAAGCGACCCGCCGTTTCGTACAGACGTACAAAGAAAAATACGGCGAAGTGCCGAATCAGTTTGCGGCCGATGCATATGACGCCATTCATGCCCTTGCGCAGGCTCTGCGCGATGCGAAAGTTTCCGCCGATGACGATGCGGGCGTCATCAACGAGGCGCTGATTCAACAATTCACGACGATGACCTTTCAGGGCATTACGGGAACCGGCGATATCACCTGGAACGCCGACGGCGAAGTTTCCAAGGGCCCGCGCGCGGTGGTGATCAAAGACGGCGTCTATGTCAGAGCGGAATAAGCGATGAACAGATGTCTGCATAAGAGACGTTTATCCGCCGATACGAGAAAGGAAGATAGGATATGAGCTTTTTAACCTATCTGATAAACGGTTTGAGCCTGGGCAGTGTGTATGCTTTGATCGCCTTGGGTTATTCCATGGTCTACGGCATTGCACGCATGTTGAATTTCGCCCATGGCGACATCATCATGATCGGCGCCTATACGGCTTTTTCCGTTGTTGCCGCCGCGGGTATGCCGGCTCCTTTGGGTATTCTGTCCGCCGTTTTAGCGTGTACGATTTTAGGCGTGCTGATTGAGCGGCTCGCCTATCGCCCCCTGCGCTTTGCGCCCGGCCTGGCGGTTTTGATTACGGCGATCGGCGTTTCCTATTTTCTGCAAAATGCCGCCCAGAACATCTGGGGCGCAGATTCAAAATTTTTCCCGCAGAACTTTTTTCCGACCGGCGTCATTCGGCTCGGTGCTTTTCAGATTCCCTGTCTTTCCCTGATCACGATTGCCGTATGCATGGCGATTATGCTGTCCGTATCGTTCTTCATCTACCATACTCGTACCGGACGCGCTATGCGTGCATGTGCGGAAGACAAGGGCGCCGCCGCCTTGATGGGCATCAACGTCAATCAGATGATTTCGCTGACATTTGCGATCGGTTCCGCCCTTGCCGGCATCGCGGCGGTTCTTTTGGCGTCAACCTATCCGTCCATTTCACCGACCATGGGTTCCATGCCGGGCATCAAGGCATTTACCGCCGCGGTCCTTGGCGGAATCGGTTCCATACCGGGTGCGTTTGTCGGCGGCCTTGTCTTGGGCGTCATTGAGATATTGGCGAAAGCGTACATCTCTCAGCAGCTGGCGGATGCGATCGTTTTCGGCGTGCTGATCGTCATTCTTCTGTTGAAGCCGACCGGCCTGCTTGGGGAAAGCGGGAAAGAGAAAGTTTAGGAGGAAAGGCGCATGCTGAGGAAATTCCACATTAAAAATCCGAATCGTTTTTTATCCCTGACGCTTGTGCTTGCCGCCTATGTGCTTTTTTCCCTGCTGAGCGCGCAGCATGTGCTGGGCCGTAAATACAGCAGTCTGTTCGTGCCGATCTGCTGTTACATTGTCGCCGGACTGGGTTTGAATCTGAACATCGGCATTTCCGGTGAACTGAATCTCGGCCAGGCGGGTTTTATGTCGATCGGTGCGTTTACCGCCGCCATCGTTTCAGGCTGCCTGTCGTTTTCCACATCACTGCCGATGCCGGTGCTATTGTTTCTTTCCATTCTCGCCGGTACGGTTTCGGCCGCGCTTGCCGGCCGGCTGATTTCCATTCCGGTTTTAAAGCTGACCGGCGATTACCTGGCTATCGTGACGCTTGCCTTCGGCCAGATTATCGTTTCGATTTTAAACAGCGTATATCTCGGCCTTGATCAAAGCGGTCTCCATTTCAGCTTCATCAACAATTCGCTGACATTGGCCGAAGGTGGAAAGGTATTGATCGCCGGCCCGATGGGCGTCATGCAGGATCATACCTTCGCCGATTTCACAACGGGAGCCGCGCTCGTCGTCCTGGCCTTACTGGTCATCTACAATCTTTTAAGTTCAAAAGACGGACGTGCCATCATGGCGTGTCGAGATAACCGCATAGCGGCGGAAAGCGTCGGCATTCGCGTTTCCTCCATGAAGGCGAAAGCCTTTGTTCTTTCTTCCGCGCTGGCGGGCGGCGCGGGCGCTCTGTATGGGCTGAATTATGCGTCCTTTACGGCCGGAAAATTTGATTTCAATCTTTCCATTCTGATTCTGGTCTATGTCGTATTGGGCGGCCTGGGCAATATGACGGGAACAATCATCGCCACGACGATACTGGTCGTTCTGCCCGAAGCCCTGCGCTTTTTATCGACCTATCGGATGTTGCTGTACGCAATGGTTCTGATCGTGATCATGCTGGTGACGAATAACGAAAATTTTCGCCGGCTGTTCAAAAAGAAACGGAAGGAGAAAACGCATGGAGTCTAAGCTGATCTTGGAGGCGCGCGGCCTGGGGATCGACTTCGGCGGCCTGACGGCGGTCAATAACCTGGACCTGCAGATCGAACAGGGAACCATCAACGGACTGATCGGCCCCAACGGCGCCGGCAAGACGACGGTTTTTAACATGCTGACAAAGGTATATACGCCGACTCGCGGCACCATTTTTCTGGATGGAAAAGATACGGCGGCCATGGATACGGTGACGGTGGCGAAAAATGGCATCGCCCGCACGTTTCAGAATATCCGGCTGTTTCCGAAATTGTCGGTATTGGATACGGTGAAGACCGGCATGCACCGGCACATCGCCTATAGCGGAATCGACGCGTTTTTCCACACGCCGCGTTATCGGCGAGAAGAAAAGATGGCGGAAGAAAAGGCGCATGCGCTTCTGGATATTTTTGATCTGGAAGAAGAAGCGGAACGCATATCCGGGAATCTGCCCTATGGCGCACAGCGCCGCCTGGAAATTGCGCGGGCGATGGCGACGGAGCCGAAGCTTCTGTTATTGGATGAGCCGGCGGCCGGGATGAATCCGCAGGAAACGGAAGAGCTGATGGCGATCATCCGCTATATACGCGATCATTTTCATATTGCGATTCTCCTGATTGAACATGATATGAAACTTGTCATGGGCATCTGTGAGCAGATCACCGTTCTGAATTTCGGCATGTTACTGGCGCAGGGAAAGCCGGAGGCGATTCTTCAAAACGCCGATGTCGTCAAGGCGTATCTGGGGGAGTAGGAAGATGTTACAGGTTGAAAATCTCGTTGTTCACTACGGTATGATCGAAGCCGTAAAAAACATTTCGTTCGAGGTTAACGATGGGGAAATCGTCACCCTGATCGGCGCCAACGGGGCCGGGAAGACGACGACCATGCAGACGATATCGGGCCTTTTGAAAGCCGCCCGCGGTTCCATTCGACTGGACGGGCAGGAGCTGACAAAACTGCGGGCGCACCAGATCGTTTCGCTCGGCCTTGTGCAGGTGCCGGAAGGCCGCCGCATATTCGCCCGGCAGTCGGTCTTGGAAAACCTGCAGCTGGGCGCTTATCAACGCAAAGACCAAGCCGGAATCGAAGCGGACCGCGATCGCGTATTTGAACTGTTTCCGCGTTTAAAAGAGCGGCGGCAGCAGACGGCGGGGACGTTATCGGGCGGCGAACAGCAGATGCTGGCGATTGGGCGCGCACTGATGGCGCGGCCGCGAATGATTTTGCTGGATGAGCCTTCGATGGGCTTGTCGCCGTTATTGGTGAAGGAGATATTCCATATCATTCAGATCATCAATCAACAGGAACATGTCACGGTGCTGCTGGTCGAGCAGAACGCGCGCATGGCCCTGGCCGTCGCCGATCGGGCATACGTATTGGAAACGGGAAAAATTACACTGCACGGAACCGGCGAGCGGCTGGCGCAGGACCCGCGGGTGCAGAAGGCATATTTAGGAGGATAACTTATGTACATCAAAGATCACATGACGGCCGATCCGATCACGATCACCAAGGAATATACGCTGGCGCAGGCTTCCGAACTGATGGGTAAAAATCACTTTCACCGTCTGCCGGTGGTCGATGGAGACGGCCGCCTGATCGGGCTTGTGACCGGCGGCCTTGTCGAAGAGAACAGCGGCGCCCGCAACACGTCCTTATCCATTTATGAATTGAATTATCTGCTGAACCGTACACAGGTGGCGGAGATCATGATTCAGGACGTCAAGACGATCGGCGCGGATGAATTTTTAGAAGAGGCGGCATTGCGCATGGAGAAAAACAAGATCTCCGTGCTGCCGGTCGTCGATGAAAAAAAACATGTGCTCGGCATTATCACGGAACACGATATTTTCAAAGCGTTTGTCGACCTGATGGGCTATACGACGCCCGGCGTCCGTTTCGTGATCAACTTTGAGGATAAACCGGGCGTTTTTGCAAACGTGTGCAATCTGTTCGCCAAAGAGAATATCAACCTTGAAAATATCGGCGTCTTCCACAATGCCCGCGGCGTCGAAACCGTAGTCAAAGTGACGGGGGAAGCTTCGGTCGAATATATGCGGGAGCTCCTGGAGTCAAACGGTGCGGTTCTTTCGGATATTTTACAAATTCATAAAGACGGCACGACACAGCGCTATCCCGTAAAGAAGCAGACGGCGTGAGCGGCTTCGGCACGCATAACGCATTTTGAAAAAAGCGGAGAATCAAAGAGCGGTTCATGGTAGAATCATCTACGTGCCGCGGAAGACGGCGTAAGGTTATGGAAAAAAATACAGGGAATAAAGCACTTGAAAAGGGAATCGCGATTCTCGCGGTTATTCTTGTCGTATTCGCATTTATCTTTCTGATCTGGACGCTGTTCGGCGAACGCCTGAAAGAATTGTTTATCCTGTTGCAGCACGGGAACGAACAGGAAATCGGCGACTATTTAAATGCGGCCGGAGAAAAAAGCGGATTGCTGTCCGTATTCTTCATGTCGGTACTGCAGGTCGTTTCAATCTTTATTCCGGGAATGGCCATTGAAATCGTCGCCGGCGTCATCTATGGATGGTGGAAAGCCTTTATCATGACCTTTTCCGGTTTTGTCTGCGGCAACGTCCTTGTTTTTTTTGTGGCGCGAAAGCTCGGCCGGCGCATCAATGATATTTTGGACCTGCATAGCCGTAGCAGTTGGCTGACGGAAAAGATCAACCGCTTTTCGCCGCCGTTTGTACTGGCGATGGCGTATCTGATTCCGGGCGTGCCGAACGGGATCATTCCATATATCGCCTCGCGGGCGGATATTCGAGGCAAAACATTCGCCCTGGCGGTGACCGCGTCCAGCTGGATTCAGATCTTATGTTACTGTATTGCGGGACATTATCTGATTCGCCGAAATATCCCGGCCGTTTTATTGGTTTTCGGTATTCAGATCATAACCATAGCCGTCGCCGTGACAAATCGCAACTGGCTGATGGCGTTGGGCGGCGTCCGAAAACAGCCGGAGCCGGACAATGCGGCTGATTGACGTATTGAAAGCAAACGCCGAAGCATCCTATGCGGATTTTTCGGCTTCTTTAACACCGGGCGTGGAACGCGCCCGTTTCCTCGGCGTGCGCATACCGCTTCTGCGGAAAATCAGCCGGCAGTTTCAGCGGGAAAACGATACGACCGCCTTCATGCATGCCTTGCCACATCGCTATATTGAAGAAGACCTCATTCACGCCTTTCTCATCAACACCGTCATGGATATGTCGACGCTTCAATGTGAGCTGGACCGCTTTCTGCCGTATGTGGACAACTGGCTTGTATGCGACGCTTTACGGCCGAAACTGTTTCAAAGCCGAAAGATGGAAGCACTGGAAGCGGCCGCAAAATGGATGCGCAAAACCGATACGTATACCGTCCGGTTCGGAATTGAGGTGTATATGGTGTACGGCCTGGGCGAAGCCTATCAAAAAAGCGATCTGCACGCCGTCGCCGATCTGGAAAGCAATCAATACTATGTGCAGATGATGCAGGCATGGTATCTTGCCACGGCATTGTCCATGCACGAAGAGGACGTGCTGGAAGTTCTGCCGGGTTTGTATCCCATCGTGCGTAAGATGACCGTACAGAAAGCGATTGATTCCCGTCGTATTTCCGATGCGCTCAAAAGAAGATTAAAAGCAATACGGAAAAATGAAGCGAAGCTTTCCACAAAGACTGGAAACCGTCGGCCGAAAGTAAGAAAATGAAAGCATGAACAGAAAAAGCCAGTTTCGGATTGTCAGTCTTATTCTGCTTTTAAGCGGGTGTTCCGGACTGCCGATGCCCTCATCGCAGACCCCCGTTCCATCGGCGTCGGAAAAGTCCGTAAAGGCGCGCCACGGCGTCGGCAAGGCGTCCATGCTTGAAAATGTACATACGGCATTCTTCGACATCTGCGTACAGGACGCCTATTTGTGCGCGTCCTACGATACCATCAAGGCGCCGGCTCAACATACCCTTCTGGCCATACAGGTCGTCTTAAACAATACGACCGATATGGACGCGCCGATGTTCGACACGGACTTTCAGATCCAATGGGGCACGGACGACTTTGCCGTACCGGTGACCTATTCAAGCCGGAAGCAGGCGGAACATCTGCTGGAAGATTCCTACACGCTGTCCGCCCACAGCAAGGTGGAGGGCGTTCTGCTCTATGCGGTGCCGCAGGGAATCACGGATTTTCAGATGTTTTATCAAGAGTATGACGCCAGGGAGACGCTGGGCGATTTATTTGTCATTTCCATCAAAGCCCGTCAGGCCGTCGAATAATCGACGGCTTTTCTCGGTGGGCGAAAACGCTCGTTTATAAAAAAAAGAAGCGCGACTGCGCTTCACGGAATTAACGTTTCTTCTTATTCCGCATCCGAGCGTTCTTGCGGGCTTCTTCGGACTTGAGTCTTCTTTTAACGCCCGGCTTGACATAGAACTCTCTCTTTTTGCATTCCGCCAACGTTCCGTCCCGGGAGACCGATCTCTTGAAACGGCGGAGCGCGTCATCGAGCGATTCGTTTTCGCGAACTACGATCTTTGCCATGTTTCCTCCATTACCGACAAAATTATAGCGGAAATATGTGCGGAATGCGCGTAAAAATGGAAAATTCCTGTTTTTTGTCTTGGCCGCAAGTCCGGCAAGGTAAAGGTACTATGCTAAAATGGATGAGCGCAGGAGGTAGCATGATGAAGGAAGAAATCATCAAGATCCTGGCCGGAAATCTCAAGATTACCGTCGCCCAGGTTCAGTCGGTTTTAACGATGCTGGAAGAAGGGAACACGGTGCCGTTTATCGCCCGGTATCGGAAGGAAAAGACGGAAGGCTTGGATGAGGAACAGATTCTCGCCATCGAGAAACAATATCAATACCAGATTTCCCTGGCTCAGCGGAAGGA
>CAUTVM010000010.1:0-30753 GCA_963541855.1 uncultured Erysipelotrichaceae bacterium | reverse complement strand
ACAACAATCAGAAAAAGTTTCACGAATATTGGCATGTAGTGCTTCAAATATAATGAAAAGCACCCATAAACATTAGGGCAGCGTGCGCTGCCCAGTGTTCATGTGCTTTCTCAGCAGTCCGATATGGAAAATTTCTGATTTTTTACTTTACTCCTCTGATCTTTGTGACTTCACTCGGTTTTTATCAATGCCATGAATAATTCTGGTTTAAAAATTGTTTTATAACAGCACAGCATCATATACGCAAAAATATACCCCACTTTATCCCCTACTTATTATATAATAAATGTGGGTAATAAGGTGGGGGATAAACATATGAATAAATATCTTGAAATCATTAAAAATTTAATAAGCCAAAAAACAGAAGAAGAGTGGTTTGAATTCAAAGAAAATTGGTACGAAGCACATGGAATAGGAGAATATATATCTGCACTATCAAACGCAGCTACAATTTGCAGGCGGAAATATGCATATCTTGTTTGGGGCATAAATAATGAAACTCATGAAGTTTTGGGAACTAAATTTAATTATAGGTTAGATGTTAAAGGTGAACCATTAGAACATTATTTAGCAAGGCAATTGAAACCAGATATTGCCTTTTCTTTCCATGAAGTGGATTTTGAGAATAAGAGAGTAGTCCTATTAGAAATTCCTATGGCTAAAAACATTCCAACTTCATTTGATGGAATAAGGTATACCAGAATAGGTTCAAGTAAAGTTAATGTTGCTAAATATCCTGATAGAGAAGCTAATCTATTTGAAGTATTAAGCAGCAAAGAAAAAACAATAGATAGTATTGAGTCTGAATATCAAGATTTAACTTTTGAGAGATTATTTACTTATTATGCGGGGAGAGGAATTTCTTTAAAAGTCGAAACTTTTAAGAAAAATCTTGGACTTTTAACTAAAGAGGGTAGATATAATTTGATGGCTCAATTATTGTCAGATGATAGCCATGTGCCTGTAAGAGTGTCAGTGTTTAGCGGAGAAACTAAAGCAAGTCCTCTATACTCTATAAAAGAGTTCGGTAACACGTGCATTTTATTAAGCTTAGATAAGGTTTTAGAATATGCAGATGTAATAAATATAATCCAATCGGATGAAAGCAGAAGAATTACTACAAGAAAAGATGTTGCTTTGTTTGACATGAGTGCTTTTAGAGAAGCAGTCATAAATGCCTTTGTTCATAATAAGTGGATTGATGGAAATGCACCGATGATTACGGTATATAGTAACCGTGTAGAGATTCTCTCAAGAGGCACACTTGATTCGAAGCAAACTATGGAAGGGTTTTATAGAGGAGAGTCTGTTCCTGTAAATCAAAAGTTATCAGATATATTTTTACAGCTCCATATTAGCGAGCGTTCCGGAAGAGGTGTACCTAAAATCATAGATACTTATGGTAAAGATGTGTTTGATTTTAGAGAAAATTCAATTGCCGTAAATATTCCTTTTAACTGGATAAATAAGTTGGGGGATAAAGTGGGGGATAAAAAGATTTTAAATTCAAGACGAAAGAAGATTTTAGAAGAAATAAGAAATAACTCTAATGTAACTCAAGTACAATTATCTAAAATTATAGGTATAGGATTAACCGCTATCGAAAATAATATTAGATTTTTGAAAGAAAATGGATATATAGAACGAGTAGGCTCTAACAAGACGGGATATTGGAAAATTAAGGAATAGTTTTGCGCTTGCAGAAAATCTGGTAAACAGAAATAAAACAGATCATGAGGCTAAATCAGATAATAAAAACATTTGTTTTATGTGGATTGCCTAACAAGAATATCTATGGACACATCGAGCTGGAGTAACGTTAGCAAATACATTTTTGAAAAGGAAACCTCGAAAATACAGTGCAACAGTGAGTATTAAAAAGAATAATATAAGGAGATGGTATTTACAATTTATACTAATAAGTACAGCGGTCATATACTGTGTATTTGTGGATCTGGGAAAAGACAGAGAGAGTCTTGGAAAATATATATTACCTATGGCGAGTTTACGATCTAAGCACAACATTTCAGACAAAGGTCAAAGTATTGCGTTAAAGAGGAAATATTGCCGAGAAACTGAAATGAAACTGAAATGAAAACCGGAAATAGAATTGATAAATAACAGCAGATGACATAAAATAACATCACTTTTAACAAAGAGTTGAGTTAGAAAGTTATAATTCAGGTGATATAAGATGAACACAATTGAACGTAAACGAGCAGTGATGCAATGTTTGGAACAGAACGGAAGTGCCAACATCATAGAGCTTGCCAAGGATCTGCATGTTTCTTCCATGACAATTCGCCGTGATCTTGCCAGATTTGCCAAGGAAGGTCTTGTTCGCATGGAATATGGCGGAGCAGTCTTGAATAAAGGTTCCTTATTTGAGTACAACATGTCGATGAAAAAAGAGCAAAATCTGCATGCTAAGCGTGCGATTGCTAAAGAAGCTCTGAAATATGTTAAAGACGGAGATTCAATCTTTCTTGATGCCGGTACTTCAATTGCTGAATTGGCAAAGCTGCTGATCAATCGTACAAATTTAAATATCTTAACAGATTCATTGCTGTCGGCGAATGTTCTAAGCGGTTCGGAAAAGTTGCGATTAGTGATGTGCCCGGGTGTTTATCGGGAGCGCTCAATGGCTTTTATGGGCCAACTGACGGATTCATTTGTGGATCATTTTACGATTGACGTGCTGTTTCTTGCTGTCGAAGGTATAGATACAGAAAACGGTCTGACGGTGCAGGATATTACGGATGGTGAAACCAAACATCACCTGGTTAGCAAGGCCAAAAAAACAATATGCCTTGCTGACAGCAGTAAGTTCAATAAAAAGTATTTTTATGAAATCTGTGGAATCAACGATGTTGATGTATTGATTACGGACGATGCTTTAGATGATAGGATTACAGAGCAGCTTGGTCAACAATCCATTACCGTGGTCAGGGTGCCGTTACGTATTCCGTCTATGATAGAGGAGAAGAATAAGGAAACAGGCTCTCATCATCGCTGATGTTGAAAGGCACACAAATATTCATCATTTTTAACACCGCTGCTACGATATGACTTTTCCTGAACTTCAATAAATAATCCCGTCACAATGATTGCTACAATGACGCGCGCTGTTTCAAGCGCCTTTTTATCAAATTCTGTTGACAGTATAAAAGATACTGCTAAAATGAAATTATCAAAAGATAACATTAAATAACATAAATTAGCATTTGAATCGCTTAAATCTAAATAATATACAGATGAAAGCGCTAACGCTAACAAAATATACCAATTTGATGTTATCGGATTATCTGAAAGGGAGGGGAAAATGGCGAAGTACACAGAATTTGCAAAAGCCGCGCTTGATCTGGTCGGCGGCCACGATAATCTGTCTCATGTAACCCATTGCGCTACAAGAGTACGGATTACGTTCAAATCAAAAAAAGCAACTAAACCGGAGCTCTGGAATCAAGATTGGATCAATGAACATATGCCGAATCTTGGATGTGCAGGCGTTGTGCCGAAATCAAATCAAGTTCAGTTTATCATTGGGCCAAATGTAGCGGATGCTTATCATGAATTCAATCATTTAGCACAATGGGATCCCGGCAATGAGGCCAATGGCGGAATTGTTACGGATGTTGATGACGATGAAGTTCATGACTGGAAGTGGCGCCTAAATAAGTTTGGCAACTTTGTTGCGCCGATCTTTATGCCGATCGTACCGGCATTTATTGTTGGCGGCATCATTCTATCACTCAAGAACTTAGCCGTGAACTATTTTGGCATGAGTACAGATTCCGGCACCGCTCAATTATGTTTGGCAATGTTTGACGCCGGATTCTCGTTCTTACCGATTTATGTCGGTATGACATTATCTAAGCAGTTAAAAGTACCAGAAATTCTTGGCATGATGCTTGGAGCTGTCACAATTACGTCGCGTTTTGCAAGCGGGGTTGTAACCGATTTCTTGGGAATTCCGATTTATCAGGCATCATATGAATCTACAATAATTCCCATTGTACTTGGCGTATTCTTCTTGGCCTTTATATATAAATGGGTAAAAAAGATTGTGCCGGAAGCGCTGACCTTTTTTGTTACACCGCTGCTTGTCATGATTATCTGTGTCCCTGTGCAGTTTCTCATTTTAGGTCCGCTTGGTAATTATCTTTCCGGCTATGTGGCAAATGGAGTTTCTTGGATGGGTGATCATCTTGGATTCCTGGCACAACCGATTCTATCTGCACTGTATCCTTATATGGTGATGTTTGGGTTGGACAAAGCGCTTGATCCTGTGGGCATTCAACTGATTGCAACCCTAGGATATAATAACGTAACTTCCACAATGGGTTTCGTTTCAAATATATGTATTGGTGGTACCGCACTTGCGGTCGCAATAGCCCTTAATAACAAAGCGCAGAAAGGGATGGTCAATTCATTTGGCATTACTGCACTGTGCGGAGTTACGGAGCCGGCATTCTATGGTGCATTAATTTCCAGACCTAGAGTGTTGATAGGCACAGCGATCGGCGCTGTATGTGGCGGCCTGTTTGCCGGTATTGTTGGCTTACGAACATTTGTGGCAGGCGGCTGTCCAGGTTATTTAACATTGACTTTCTTCATTGATCAAAACGGCGGTTTGCATTATGTATGGATGGCAATTATTACCGCTGTTATTTCAACAGTTGTTTCTTTCATGGCAACATATATTATTATGAAGAGAGACGCAAAGGTCGCTAAAGATATTGCTCGCATTAAAGCAGAGGAAGAAAAAGCAAAAGAAGAGCTGGCGGCAGTACAGGCAAAAAGTAATTAAGTAAATGTGAACTGCTGAAAGATACTTTCGGCAGTTTTTTAGGGTATGACGGGCATGTCGTCCATCTGTGGTGAAAGAAAAATATATGTTAGCACTGCTTGATTGGTAGGAGTGTATAGGCTTTCACTTCATTGCCCGATAGGCAACAAAGAAGTTGAAGACTATGATCATTTCCGCATTGTCATGTGTGCTCGTGCCGTATGCAGGCTCAATTATGCAGGATTAATGACTTGATCAGTATATCTTGGTTATTCTATTGCCGAAAAGATAAAGAAGATGAAGCGGTTATGGGCATCTGTTTGGACTCAGGCTATTGGGCGCATTTATACTGCTTTCCGGATTACGGATCTGTTTGAGAGTTTTTAAAGTGAGTTATGATTCATCAATCATGGCGATTATTCTTAAAGGATTTTTATGTATTTTATTTTAAAAGATCTGCATAAGATGGTCTGCGGATGTTGCGTTTCTTCTTGGCGCTGTTGTTAACGATGATTATTGTGCGTGTTTCGATTGGCAATACCTTATTACAACATGCCGTTTCTTTTGTTGTTTGCCTGCATAATACGACAGGTTTTACTGCCCGCTCTTCTATATTGATTTTGCTGATACAGAGGAAGAATACGGAGCAATGATGATCGGTGTTTTAGACAATGATCTGTATGTTAACCTCTTTGGCTTTAGGGCAGTTGCTCGGCTTTATCAGCTTTTATGTTTTTAGCGACTATAACGATTGCTTTCGTTACAGCTGCATACTTTACGACAAGAATTATGTTAAACAGAGATAGAAAGAAGGAAATCTTAAATGAAAGTCCTGATTGGCACATTTATTAATGAAGCAAATGCGAACATTCCGATGTTGGATGAAACGACAGATTTCGATATTGCTTTTGGCGAAGACTGCATTAACAAGATGGAAGTACGCGATATTTTTGAAAATGCAGACATTGAAATCATTCCTTCCATTTATGCGGTGGCGGGAGCCTCGGGCGTGATTCGCCGTGAAACTTTTGATTATATTCTGAGCGGCTTTATGGATGCCATGAAGAGACATCTGAATGAAATTGACGGTATCTATTTGATGCTGCACGGGGCCTCAGAGGTTGAAGGGGTTGGTTCCGGTGATCATGAGATTTTAAAAGTAATGCGGAAACAGGTGGGACCATATCTGCCTATTACGGTGGCATGCGATCCGCATGGGAACCTGTGCAAAGAATATGTTGAACAGATTACTGCCATCCGTTCCTATCGGGAAAGCCCGCATGTGGATGCAACCGCAACCAGAAGAAAGATGGCACATATGTTGGTTGACCTGTTGAGAGACAGACAGTGCATCTACAGTTGTTATCGCAAGTTACCATTGATCTTAGGCGGAGAGCAGAGCGTATCGACAGATGAACCGGTACGTTCCATCAACAAATATATGAATGAGATGGAAAAGGATCCCCGAATTCGTTCATGTTCTTGGCATGTTGGCTATATCCGCCATGATTCACCGGTAGCTGGCTGTGGAGTTGTGGTTGTGCCGCAGACTGAATCAGATCAGGCGTATGCAGATCAGAAATGTCAAGAATTAGCGGACTTTGTCTGGAGCAAACATCGTGAGTTCCATTATACTGGCACAACTGCAGAACCAAACAAGGCTTTACAAATGGTATTGGATCATAAAGGTAAATGTTCAATTACCGATTCTGGCGATAATACGACTTCGGGTGCTATGGGATGGAATACTTATGTTCTGCGCCAAGTATTAGCAGTCAAGAATCTGAATAAATCCTTCCTGTTTGCGACCATCAATGACCCGAAAACTTACGAGGTTCTCAAAGAACTGAGAGATGGTGCAAAGACCCACATTACGCTTGGCTATGGTTTTGACGAGCTGTCCAAACCGATTGAATTGGATGTCATTGTCAGACAGAAGGGTGAACTGGTCAGACCATTAGCTATCGGAAATGATGATCTGGCCAAGAAATTTGGCGATTGCCGTTTGGTAACGATCAAAGGTACAAAGATTGATGTCATTATCGCAAACAACCGATTGGCTCTGACTGATGATGTGCAATATAAGCGTGCAGGTGTCAATTGGCGTAATTATGACGTGACTGTGCTCAAGGTTGGCTATAACTATCCAATGTTTGTGAATGAGTGTTCCTTCTGGGTGATGTCGCTGACTGATGGGGCAACTCCTCAAAATACAGCCAAGCTGAAATTCAAACGGATCATGCGACCAATGTATCCAATTGATAATATCTGATGGAGATTAAATAAAGGAACGTTATAGCATAATGCTCATGAAAGAAGTGAATGAACATGGAGAATGGGAATGTAATATAGCACGCATGATATTACCTTTGGAGATTGACTATGAACTATAGCTATCAAAATGTAAAATTAAAAAATATCATCGAACCGATCCGGGACTGTACAGGGATTCCGATTGATCTGAGCGATGAAACAATGATCAGAAGAAAGCGGCTTGTCTTGGAAAGAATGGCCGCCAAAGGATTGGATGCATTGGTTATATATGCTGATATGGAGCATGGATCAAACTTTGAATATTTGGTCGGATTCCTGCCGCGTTTTGAAGAAGCTCTGCTGGTCTTACATCGTGACGGTAAGGCTTATATGATGCTTGGAAATGAGAATCTGAATAAATGCGGAAAATCTAGAATTTCAGCTGTCCCCATTCTCTGCTCTTTTTTATCATTGCCGAATCAGCCGATGCAGGATAACGAATCTTTAAAGGATGTTCTTGCGAAGACCGATATTGCGGGTAAAAAAGTTGGAATTGTCGGCTGGAAGAACTTTACCGGTAAGTATGAAAACAATACAAAGCTCTTTGACATGCCTGCTTATCTGCTGAATACCATAATGGCATTATGCGGGATGGATAATTTGAGCAATGCAACAGATATTTTCATTGGTGGTGATGGTGTAAGAACATATTGCAATGCGAATGAGATCGCTCATTATGAATTTGCTTCCTCCTTATCGGGAGATTGTATGCTGGATGCGATGGACAGTTTACGAGAAGGAATATCTGAAATGAAAATTGCGGATAAGCTGGTACGTTATGGGCAGAGGACCAGCATTATTACAATCTGTGCTTTTGGCGAGCGCTTTCTCAAAGCAAATATGTATCCGACAGATCGCAAACTGAAACGTGGCGTACCGATTGCATTGACCGTAGGATATAAAGGCGGAGCCAATTCCAGATCCTGTGTTGCTGTTTCAAACGCAGAAGAAATGCCATATGATCAGCGCGATTATATTGAAAAGGTGGTAGCGCCATATTTTACGGCAATTACAGCATGGCTGGAGAATATCCATGATGGCATGATGGGCGGCGAAATGTATGAACTGATTGATACTGTTTTGCCAAAAACCGCATATGGCTGGAGATTGAATCCGGGACATACGACTTCAGACGAAGAATGGATGTCTTCACCGATTTTTGAAGGAAGTAAAGAAATGATTCATAGCGGCACTATCTTTCAAACCGATATCATTCTTTCTAAACCCGGATATTACGGTACTTCAGGCGAGAGCAATTGTGTTATTGCAAATGCTGCACTGCGCAAGGAAATTGAGATACAATATCCCGAAATGTACCGACGCATGATGGCAAGAAGAGAATATATCATTCGTGTGCAGGGAATCAATTTGCATGAAGATGTTCTTCCGATGTGCAGCATTATGACGTATATGAGGCCATTTGCATTATCCCACGATGCGGTGGTCATTGAAAAGTAAAGCGGATGGAGAATTTTGTGTTGCCGATCAAATAATTCGGATTGGCTTATCGGTACGAGAATTTCTATTAATCACATTTGAAACCACGGACTTATTTCACTTCGGCAGAGGCGGTATATCTTTCTCTGCCTAATCACAATACTAAGGTATTCTTTTTCAGAATGCGGTTTGTTGCTTTCTTTGAAATAGCAGCTCTTTCGCCTGAACAAACCGGTAATGTTCTGCAATCTCGGTGATCATGAAATAAAGTCACGATACGATTACATACTTTTGATATTTATCTTTTACGGATAGGATCGACTTTTGAGCATAAAGTCAATTTTTGCCGGGTGTTCCTCGGTTTTTTCATGAGCTCATGTTTCTTAACGCAAAAAATAATTTTAAACATATTGCAATATAAAACGCGGTCATTTATGATTAGCTAAAGTGGTACAGTATATATACCAGTTACTAACAGGTATATAGCAGTCAGAAAAGGAGGGAATAGTATGACTGCCTTTCAGGCACTGTTAATTGGCTTGGTCTGCGGCATTTCGCAGATCGACGGGTACTGGATCGGCGAAGCGAAAGTGCGGGAACCGGTCGTAACCGGAGCTTTGGTCGGCCTTATTCTGGGCGATCTGAAGCAAGGATTGATGATCGGCGCACAGCTGGAACTGATCTGGATGGGTACGGCGGCTATTGGCCCGGTGGCCGGTCTTGCGGTTGGCCCGGGTGGAACAATCGGAACCGCCATCGCTTTATCAACGGGAACGGGAATTGAGGCCGCCATGATGTTTGGCGTTCCGGTTTCAATATTGATGCAATTTGTTCAGTCTTTGATTGATACAGGATGGTCACTTCCGATGCACAAAGTAGATCGACTGATTGATGAAGGTGAACATGAAGCACAGATCATATGGATTCACTGGCTTTGCGGCATTTCTATTTTTGTAGTTTACAGCCTGCTGGCATTTATTGCTTTATATTATGGCAATAGTGCTATTAATGCCATTGTCGCCGGTGTTCCTGAATGGGCGAATATCGGATTGGCGGCAGTTGCAAAAGTATTGCCTGCGTTAGGCTTTGCCTTATTGATGAAGCTTTTGTTGCATAAAGACCTTATTCCTTATTTGATTATGGGATTCTGCCTGAGCGCTTATCTGCATATGTCACTGATCGGTGTTACGGCAGTATCCATTGCCTTTGCATGGGTAATCTATATTGAACGAACGCATCGCAAACCGGATATGCCGATAGCCGATGTCATGGTGGATGAAGATGAAGAAGGAGAGGAACTCTGATGACGAACTCGCTTACAAAGAAAACGGATAATGGACTTCCGAAAAATGAATTCTGGCACATTTTCTATAGATCTTGGACAGTATATGGCTCCTTTAACAGTGAGCGTATGGAAGCATTAGGATTTCTTTATGCAATTATTCCATCTTTACAGAGAATTTATAAGAATAATGTCGAAAAGTATAAGGAAGCATTACATCGGCATATGGAACCGTTCAATATGACGCTTGCATTAACACCGCTAGTCATGGGTCTGACCGTTGCCATGGAGGAGAAAGCCAATCAGGATGAAACATTTGACGTATCATCAATAAATGCGATCAAAGTTGCTTTGATGGGACCTTTATCCGGCATCGGGGATACCTTTTTCTGGGGAATCATCAAAGTCCTGGCCTGCTCACTTGGTGCAAGCTTTGCCGCGAAAGGATCAGTTTTGGGGCCGATCATTCTTCTGGCCGTCTTCAATATTCCAAACTGTCTGGTTCGTTATTTTTCATTGAAAATCGGATATGGCGAAGGAACACATTTGCTGCAGTCTTTAACCAATTCATCGCAGATGAAACTTTTCACCTATATTGCCGGTATCGTCGGTATGGCTTCGATCGGCAGTATGATCGCTGCTTGGATCGGTATTGAATCGCCTTTGATGTTTACAATTTCCGGCTCCGAAATCGTGGTGCAAGAATATCTGGATGAGCTATGCCCGCAACTTTTGTCATTGCTTGCAACATTGTTAATTTATCAGCAGCTAAATCGAAACAAAATGTCAGTCATGAAATTGATTTTCCTGATTGTTGTTGCGGCATTTATTCTTGGAGTATGCGGTGTTATCGCTTAAGAAAGGAAACGCAATATGATTTGTGATATCAGAATCGATGATCGCTTGATTCATGGGCAAGTGGTCGGATACTGGGTGCCTCAATATAATCTGGATAAAATAGTTGTCGTGGATGATGAAATTGTCAAGGATAAAGATCGTAAAAATGCGCTTCGATTTGGCTGCCCGGAGAATGTGTCGCTTTCTTTTCACAGTGCAAAAAAGACGGCGGAAATTTTAAAAACTAAAGGTGATGGAGAACATCGTGTTATGCTTCTGGCCCGTTCTCCGAAAGCGTTGCTTGATATGGTTTGCGCAGGATTTCCAATACAACGGATTACAGTAGGAAATATGTCTCCACATGATGAAAGTGACAAGCACATCAAAGGGACGACATATGTATCTGATGATGATATTCATGCGTTTAAGGAATTGATTCAGAAAGGGGTTGAAGTGATCGTGCAGTTTAAGCCTGGCGATCGACCAGAGAATATAAATTCATTTTTCAATGACAAATAAAACCGGAGAGAATTTATGGAAATAAGTGTACTGAATTATATTTATGATCAGCCGCGGGCATTACGAGAAACATTTATACGACGAGCAGAATTTCTGGACCCCTTTGTTGATTTTTTAAAAAAGCATTCGATTCATAAAATTCATTTTCTGGGCAGCGGAACAAGTTATAATGCGTCACAGATCGCCGCATATTATTTCAAACATATTGCCTGCATGGATGCGGATGGAAACTATCCGACTGTATTTAAAAATTATGAACGTGCCGATTGGACAGGAAGATTTAAAAAAGAAGAAATTTTGTACTTTGGCATTTCTCAATCAGGAACCTCTATTTCAACGATTCAAGCGATAAAGGATGGAACAGATCATGGATATCCAACACTTGTTTTAACTGAAGCATTGCATTCAGAAATCACAAAATACGGGAATGCAAAGATTCATTTATTATGCGGAGAAGAATTGACCCCTCCCGAAACGCGAGGATATACGGTCACCATCTTGCAGCTTTATCTGCTGGCTTGGCAGGCGGCGCTTTTAAACGGTACGAAAACAGATGCGGAATATGAAGAGGCTATTGCAGAAGCGGATAGACTGACCGCCCTTTTCAAAACGCCTGTAGAAGAAGCAGAAGCTTGGTATGACCGTAATGCGGCCGGTATTGTTAATTCTGACCGGATTTATATTCTGGGCTATGGAATTGATTACGGTTCTGCTCTTGAGGGACAATTAAAAATCGGAGAAATGCTGCGCTTGCCGGCAATAGGCTATGAATTGGAAGAATATGCCCATGGGCCAACCATGGCAATTTCTCCACGCCAGACAATTATCATGTTTGGATCAGATGAAGCGGAGTGGGAAAGGTGCTTATTATTTCGCGAATCATTTTTGCGATTTACACCACGTGTAAATTTGATTACGTACAAAGAGTGCCGGCATGATAATCGCGATTGTATATTCAGCATTAAGACGACAAAATATCTTGCTCCGCTTCTATTTACGTTGCCTTGTCAGTTTGTTGCGGCAAAAGGTGCAAAAGATACGAATATTGATACAAATATCAATCCTTTTAACATATCACTTGCACATATTCATTAAAAATGTTTTGTGTACGCATAATATTGCCGGGGCCAGTTTTTAGGTTTTGAAAAAATGATTTCTTGCAAGATTTAAGCGAATGGAAAGAAAGGAAAAGGTGTGTATCGGGCAATTATGAAGCAGGCTGCTTGGTGCACGGATTTTTGCTATAAAAATGAGTATAAAAATTATTTTAGCTGGGCATGGGCACTTTGCCACAGGACTAGGTTCCGCACTGGAACTGATCATGGGCATGCCGGAACATCTGCAATGCATTGATTTTCCGGCTGAAGATCATATTGTGCACTTGGAAGAAAAATTTGATGAAGCACTTATGGCAGCTGAGGGCAGTGAAATTATTGTTCTGGTGGATCTGTTTTCAGGATCGCCATTTAATGTAGCGATGAAGAAAGCGCAAAAAAATCCGCATGTGCATTTATTTTATGGCGTTAATTTAGGCATGCTGATGGAAATTGTATCAAGAAGTACATATTCCAATGATTATGAAAAAATTATGGAGACGATCGTTCCAACAGCTAGAGAGCAAATTGGAGAATTTCTCCCTTCCGATTTACCACAGGATACAGATGAAGAAGAGGATGATGAGTTATGATTGGCGCGTCCATCATGTGGAAGTATATTGCGCAAGAGCCAAGCTGTATAAGAAAATTATTGGCTTCTAATCAGTTTATACAAATTGCCCCTTTGTTGAAATCGTTTCCTAAAATCTGTTTTGTGGCACATGGAAGTTCTTATAATGCGGCCATTACAGTGCGACATTTTTTTGCGGAAAATTGCCGTATGGATGTGCGTGTATTTACGCCGCTGGATTTAAAAACAAATGGTGAAACGATTTTAAAAGAAGATGAAACCTTGATTATCGGGATCAGTCAAACCGGAACAAGTCGTGGAGTACTCGAGGTATTACGCATGGCAAAACAATATGGCAGAACAACTCTTGCCATAACGAATAGTGAAAACAGCCCGATTGTTCAGCTGTGCGATGAAACGTTTTATCTTCTTTGTGGCGATGAAATGAGTAACGCCAAAACCAAAGGTTATACTAATACGCTGACGGCGTTACTTTTATTGGCGACGGAGATAGGGAAAAACAATGCGTGCCTTTCTGATGCGCGTGTTGATCAGATACGTCAGGAAATTTCCGATAGCCTTAATTTTTTTCCGAAGCTGAAAGAACGAATGATTGCAAAATTAAAAGAGCGTCGATTCGGTGAAAAAATAGAAGCGTTGTATGTTTTAGGCGACGGCATGAATTTCGGTACAGCTATGGAAGGTCAATTGAAAATGATGGAAACACAATGTATTCCGACAGCATGCAATAATACCGGCGAGTTTTCTCACGGCATGCATCGCAGCATTTCTGAGCATATACATACCATTGTTATAGACGTTGCCGATTCGGGTGAACACATTGATGAAATACAGTCTTTTCTTCAAGAATGCGGCAATCAGAATATTTTGATTACAACGAATTCAAAAAAACAAGGGAATATAGTATTAGAAATTCCATTATTTCCACTGACACAGTCAGTTCTGTTAACGACACTTCTTATACAGATTATTTCTGTTTTTGTACCGGAAATAAATGGAAATGATCCGAATCGCAACAGCCATGATTTACTGACCGATTTTGTTCATACGCGTATTGTCTCCGCATGAGGCTTTAGCACTGTATTGGTGATATCCACAATTCTTCTCTTCTCGGCCATTCTCGCGTTGGGCTTGTTATTTAAGCTGTCTAAAGGGCGCTTTGAATTCAGCTTGTAAAATATTTATTATTTTAGCCGGATATCTTATAAGAAAACGGCCATATTTTTAAGTTTTCGAACAGGCGATGCGTGAAATAATAAAACATGCATGCATTTATGTAGATTGCCGTGATACTTTTAACCTTTCATATCGTTTGCTTTTCTTTTTCAGCGGCAGATGAAGTATGATGTACGGGAAAGCGAGTAGATGTGGATGAGGGTTGAAAAAGAGGCAAGTTATACGGCCATCATAAAGGCGGAGCTTCATACGGCCATGGGATGCACAGAACCGATTGCCATCGCCTATTGTGCAGCCGTGGCGAATCAGATATTGGGGATGTTACCGGAAAGGGTATGTATACGCTGCTCAGGAAATGTCATTAAAAATGCAAAAGCAGTTACCGTTCCGCAAACTGGCGGCTTGGTCGGCATTAAAACGGCAGCTGCGGCAGGTATTGTGGGCGGCAATCCGGATCGTAAATTAGAAGTGCTGGCCGATATCAAGCCGGAAGATTTGAAAAGTATCAGGAAATTTCTTCTGGAACGATCAATCGAAGTCAGATGTATAGATGAAGGACATGCATTGCAGATTATCGTGGATCTTTATGCAGGCTCTGATCATGTGCAGGCATGTTTAGCAGATACACATACGGGAATATATCATATTGAGCATAACGGAACCATTTTGCTGGATCATCCGATCGGCACGGCGGAAGAGTATGATTTAGATTATGATACGCTAAACATACGGGATATTTTAAAATATGCCGACACCGTCGATTTGCATTCGGTGGAAGAAATATTACGCAAAGAAATGATCTGCAATAAGGCAATTGCGCAAGAAGGCTTGAAAAATGATTGGGGACAGAAAGTTGGCAAGACCATGATGCACGCTTCCGGTTCTTATGAGCGAACGCGTCTGATTGCCTGGGCGGCAGCCGCCAGTGACGCCAGGATGAATGGGTGCGGCATGCCGGTTGTTATCAACAGCGGTTCAGGAAATCAAGGCATGACCGCCTCCTGTCCGCTTCTTGCGTATGGTGAAGAACATCATGTGAATCAAGAACAATTGATGCGGGCATTGCTGGTATCTAATTTGATTGCGATTCGTCAAAAGCGGGATATCGGTCGTCTGAGCGCCTTTTGCGGAGCGGTAAGCGCGGCCGTTGGAGCGGTTTGCGGTATCGCTTATTTGGAGGGGGCGGATTATGATGAAATATGTCGCATTATCGTGAATTCAATTGCAACGGTTGGCGGCATGATTTGTGATGGAGCGAAATCATCCTGTGCGGCCAAGATCGCCATTGCCCTGCAAAGTGCTTTTTTGGCTTCTGACATGGCCAAAAAGAATAATGCCTTTCATAACGGGGAGGGCCTTGTAAAAAGAGATGTTGAACAGACAATCACAACAATTGGTCATCTGGCGGCAGAAGGGATGCGCACAACGGACCAAAAAGTGCTGGAACTGATGTTGGAGAATGAATAAATATATTTCCAAATGAATCGGGCATAATAAAAGGGGCATCACGTCCGCATGCCCGCCGTCGAACAAAACGCGTAAAACGATATAATAAGCTGAAAGAATGGAGAATGATATGGATCCGATACAGGCATACTTGGACGACTTCGGTAAAGTAACCGCAATTATCAATCGCAATCAGAATAACGGAGCTGCTGCGGGCTTTTATCTGAGCGATGAAACGGGAGATGTGCTGGAATGCGTCATCGCCGGCGTGGAAGAACATCATGACTGTGTCCGCTATTACCTGACTATTCCGACAACATATGATTTTGCCAAAGCATATGTACTTTGGAACGCCTATGGCCTGCATACGCCATTGATCGTCCGCTTCATCGTGCAGACCGATGAATTTGACCGCCTGTTTACCTACGACGGAAAAGATCTCGGCGCTTTATACCATCCCGCTTATACGGACTTTGCCGTCTGGGCGCCAACCGCACAAGAAGCGAGTGTGCGCATATATCGCAAAGACGGCTCATCACTGGCCTGGGCAATGCGCCGTGGCGAAAAGGGCGTATGGCGCATCCGCATTCAAGAAGACCTGAAACAGGCAACTTATATTTACGTCCTGCATCATAACGGAGAGGCCATATCGACAACTGACCCTTATGCGCTAAGCTCCACGGCTAACGGTCATCGCTCTGCTGTCATTGATATCAGCGAACTGGAAAAGATTAAAGATGAAAGCATATTGCCTGAATTCAAATCATATGCCGATGCGATTTTATATGAATGCTCCGTTCGCGATATGACAAGCAGCCCGGATACGGGAAGTAAAGAACACGGAACTTTCAAAGCCCTGGCGGAAAGCGGAACAAGTCGCCAAAAAGAGCCAAGCGGTTTAGAGCATATCGTTTCTTTGGGCGTCAGCCATGTACAATTGCAGCCGGTCAATGACTTTGCGACCGTAGATGAACAAAATCCCCAACGCTCCTATAACTGGGGATATGATCCAACATGCTGGATGACCTTAGAAGGATCATATACCGATTCGCCCATGGATCCATATGCACGTATGAAAGAATTTCGCCATCTTGTTGCCTGCATGCATGCGCGCGGCCTGCGGGTCAATGCCGATGTTGTTTTTAATCACATGTATGACGCGTACGATTGTAATCTGAATCGCATTGTTCCGTACTATTATTTCCGCTATACGGATCGCCAGTATCTCAGCAACGGAAGCGGATGCGGAAATGATATTGAATCACGACGGCCGATGACCCGCCATTATATGAAACAGGTTTTGACAACCTGGATGCATCTGTACCGATTGGACGGATTCCGCTTTGATCTGATGGGAATTTTGGATGTGGAAACGATGAACATGCTGGCTTATGCCTGTCGATCAATCAAGCCGGATGTTATGATTTATGGCGAAGGCTGGGATATGCCGACCGCCTTGTCGCCGGAAGAAAAGGCCCGCATTTACAATCAACGACAGATGCCCAATATTGCCCATTTTAATGATACCTTTCGTGATATCGTTAAAGGCAGCTCGGCAGATGATCGCAAATACGAAAAAGGTTTTCTAACAGGAGCGGCCGATATGGGTTTTGATATGTGCTCCGTCTTAGCCGGAAATGCGATGGGGGCACCGTATTTTCAACGCTTTGATGATCCGATGCGCAGCATTAACGGCGTGGAAACACACGATAACTTAACGGCCTGGGATAAGATGCATTTCTGTTGCCGTCAAGAACCCCGAGAATTACGACTCAGACGACTCAGGATGATTTTAGCGGCAACCTTGTTTGCCCAAGGCATTCCTTTCCTGCATGCAGGAATTGAATTTGCCGGCTCCAAACAAGATTGTTCCAATTCCTATAATGTTGGCGACGCCATCAATCAGATGAACTGGGACAGAGCGGTTCTCAATCGCGATCTGATTCGCTATACGCGCGCATGCATTGCGGTACGTAAACAGTTTTGCGCTTTCCGCCTGCAGAGTGAGGAAGAGCTGAAGCAATGCGTTTCTTTCGCTATTCCGTATATGGGTGTGCTGTACTATGACATTCGGCTGAAAGATGAGCAGACAAAGACCGAACAAATCAAAGTGATCTTCAACACCTTGGATACTGTGCATGAAGCACATTTTGATGAATACTGGTCCGTTATTCTGGATGAAAACGGGCATGGCGAAGAAATTCAGCAGCAAGATTTTAGGGTTCCGGCTTATTCGACGATGGTTTTGAAAAAAGGACCTGTCGTATAATAAACAGCAGAAATTGGAGGATGAATCATGCGTAAAAAATGCCTCAGGCATATCATCGGAGGAATATTGGCCTTCGGTTTGGTCATCGGCCCTTGGCCTGTCCATGCGGAAGATACAGAAAGCAGCCGCTTTGATCAGTTTATGAAAGATCAGTTTGCAGAAGCAATGGGCGGCGATTACATGAACATGCATTTCATGGTTAAGGATTATGAAACCTACGGAATTGAAAAACCGGAAGCGACCTTAGGACGCTTAAGCAAACAGGACTATGAAGACAATGTGCAAAATGCCAAAGACGATTTGGAAGCGCTGGAAAAGTTTGACTATGATCAACTGCGAGATGACCAAAAGATAGATTATGACGTATATCGGCGTTCGCTGCAGGAAACAATTGATATGTCCGGCTATTGGCAGATGGATGATCTTTTTAATGATGCGACCGGAATATTAAACAATTTGATCACGACATTTACGGAATATGTTTTCTATCAAAAAAGTGATGTGGACGATTATCTGCAAGTTCTTTCTTCCGTTCCGGCTTATTTGGATGACGCCATTGCTTTGACTAAAGAGCAGGCGGCTGTTGGATTTTTTCTGAGCGACGACCAGTTGGAAGATGCCAATGAAGCGATCGACCGCTTTTTGGAAAAAACGGAAGACAGCGCGCTGATCACTGTTTTTAACGAGAATATGGACAGTGCCGATTTTCTCAATGAAAAAGAAAAAGAAGAATACAAAGCGCAGAACCGTGAGCAGATATTACATGCCTACATTCCTGCTGTCCGTAAAGTAAAAGAAGCAATCAACAATCTGGCCGGAAGTCGTCATTTTGAAGGCGGTTTATGCAATTACGGAGAAATAGGGAAAACATATTATGAAGCTTTGGCGCGTTCCAAGAGCTCCACATCCATGAGCGTGCAGGAGCAGTTTGACTTTTTGAATACCTTTTTAAGCGAACTGATCGACAACTATATCGCGGTTTTAAAAGCCAATCCCTCCATTGATACGGATTATGAAAAGGAAACTGTCGATGTGGAAACACCGGAAGATATTCTCCGCCAATTACAGGAAAATATGCAAGATTATCCCGAAGGGCCCAAGGTATCTTATAAGGCAAGCTATCTGGATCCCAGCGTTGCCAATGATTCCATCATGGCCTATTACATGGAACCGCCGATTGACGCCCTTTACGATAATGTCATTAAAATCAACAAGGACAATATTTCAGATGCCAATACGCTTTATGGAACCCTGGCACATGAAGGCTTCCCGGGACATCTGTATCAAATCACGTGGTTTTTAAATACCAATCCCGCTCCATTGCGCTCGGCATTAAGCAATATCGGTTATACCGAAGGATGGGCGATGTATGTGGAAGTGAATCAGTATGCAAAATCTTCGCTGTCACAAGGCGTGGCCCAGATGCATGCCATCGAAACAACGCTTGGCTATGTCATGGATGCCGCAGCCGATTTGGCCGTGAACGGATTGGGTTATACGGAAGAGGATCTGGCAGAGTGGATGGATGATCTGGGCCTTAACAGCGACAATGCGGACAGCCTGTATGACTTTGCTCTTTCGGCGCCGGGACAGATTCTTCCTTATGGTTTCGGAATGGCAAAATTTTTGACCCTGAAAGCCCAAGCGCAGCAAGCGTTAGGCAGCTCTTTTGATATTAAAGCGTTTCACGAAGTTCTTCTGACGGGTGGAGATCGCCCCTTTGAAATGGTTACGCAAGATGTCGAAAACTGGATCCATGCGCAAGGCGGCAGCACATCCGGCGCCAATGGATCGTCTGCCGAAAATTTCTTTGCGCAAAAGCCGACGCCGTCAGCGACAAATTTTTTCACTTCCAAGACAGGAAAATCTGTATTGATAGGGATTGCGCTTTTGATTGGTGTTTTGGCTATCGTGGCTAGAGGTTATTATCGTCGTCATGATCCATTTCAATAGGAAAAAGCAAATTCATGCTGAAATGCTCGGCTGTTGTATGGCGTTGTTTGCCTTGACGATGAACGGATGCGCAATAAATCCGAAGCCGGAAGCTTCACCCACCGTGGCATCAACGCCGACACCCACCGTAATACCGGCGCCAATCGAAACGGATTTTCATTCCATTCAGGGACGTGCGGAAACAATCGGGCGTTATACCATACAGGAAAATTGGGCGGCCATCGCTTCTTTCTTCAGCAAAACCACACGCCAGATGCATCAGGCGGAAGCGATTATGCGCCTTTATACACAGGCATATGGAGAAGGGAAAGTGCAGCATATGCGTGCTTCTTCGGCCCGCATGGATGATGGTCATCTGATCGGTTATGCTTTTCTGGAGGGAGATCAAGGCCGCTTGGAAGTACGTATGATTTTCAATGACAAGCTTGAAATTGAAAATCTCGGATACGCAAAGATACCTGAAAAAAAGGTCATGGAAGAAACAGACAATTGGCAGGAAGAATTGTTTCTTGTCGGTCGCTCGCCCAGTGTACAGGGCGTATTGACTTTACCGAAAAATGTTTCTTATCCGTATGTGGCTTTATTGATGCCTTCCGGCTTGCAAGATGAAATGGATGCGTCCGCTGCGGATGCAACGTTTCGCAAAGATCTGGCACATGCCTTGGCGGATCAGGGAATCGCTTCCGTGCGCTGGAATATGCGAACCTATGAAGATTCATTGCAGATTGTACAAGATGGGCCTTCTTTAAAGCGAGATGTGATGGAAGATTTCAATTATGTCGTGCATCATTTGGAAAAGGTTCCGGTGGACGCAACGCATATGTTTTATATTGGTCATGGCGTCAGCGGTGCGCTGGGCTACGCTTTGGTTCACGAAAATTTTGAGCTGACCAAGGGGCTTGTGCTTCTGGACGCGCCTTATGCGGAAAGCGGAGAGGCACTGTATGGACGTTATGCCGGAATTGAGCAGGATGTGGTTTCGAAAGTCAGCGAAGCTTTGGAAGAAGAACAACCGGATATAGATGCTTTATATGGCGATTTGCCTTTATGGTATTGGAAACAATGGCATATGGCAGGTGCTTTGCGCTATACGCCACGGGTTTCGATGCCGATTCTCATTTTGCAGGATGAGGCGGATACGACTTATGCTACGCAAGAAGACTTTGCGTCATGGAAAAGCCAGAAGGGGCATAACGTGACCATGTATGCATATAAGGAAATGCAGGAAAATTTTCGTAACGCCGATGGCGAGATGAAGACGCTCGCGGAAGATATCGGCGCCTGGCTCAATGGGGATGAGCTGATCAGTGCTCAGAAGGAAAAAGAGGCAGCAAAGAAGAATGTAAAGGGTGGTAAGCGCACATGAAGCACAATGACTGGTGGCCTTGGCTGCAGGAAGAATGGAAAAAGCCTTATTTTGTTTCGCTGGCTTCATTTGTACATGAGGCATATGCAAAAGATGTCGTATTTCCTTTAAAAGCCAATGTGTTTGCGGCTTTTGAAAACTGCGCCTATGCCGATATTAAAGTTGTTATTCTGGGACAGGATCCTTATCATGAACCCCATCAGGCGCACGGCATGTGTTTTTCCGTTTTACCCGGCATCAAGACGCCGCCCAGTTTGGTGAATATATATAAGGAATTGCAGGCGGAATTGAACTTGTATATTCCGGACAACGGGTATTTGATGCCTTGGGCAAAGCAAGGTGTATTTTTATTGAACACGGTCATGACGGTACGCCAAGGCGCGGCAAATTCACACGCGGGGAAAGGATGGGAGACTTTTACGGATCATGTCATCGCGCATATCAATGAGAAAGAAGAACCGGTTGTGTTCCTTTTATGGGGACGCAATGCACGCAGCAAGGCGGGGATGATTGATCGCACGCGGCATCTTGTGCTGGAGGCGGCGCATCCTTCTCCCTTAAGTGCGGCTAACGGTTTTTTCGGCTGTGGACATTTTCAAAAAGCAAATGCATTTTTAGAAAGCCATGGCCGTTCGCCCATTCATTGGCAGATACCAAATGAACAGAAAGAAGGTTGAAAGATGAAGAAACAGGATGTATTGGATTTTTTGAAAAACAGACGCAGTACGAAGCAATATACCGATGAACCGGTTCTGGATGAAGAGCTTGATGCCATTCTGGAGGCTGGCCTTTATGCGCCCAGCGGAAGAAATCTGCAGAGCACTGTTCTGCTTTGTGTGAAGGAGAAAAAACTTCGGGACGAATTGGCGGCGGACAATGCGGCCGTGATGCATAGTGATCATGATCCATTTTACAATGCCCCGGTTGTCATTGCGGTTTTAGGTGACAAGAGCGTATCGACACATGTATATGACGGTTCGCTGGCATTGGGAAATATGTTGTTAGCGGCTGAGGCGGTCGGACTTGGCGCATGTTGGATTCATCGTGCACGGGAGATGTTTGAAATGCCTAAATATCAGGAGCTGTTAAGAGCACACGGTATTTCGGGTGACTATGAGGGCATTGGTTTTTGTATCGTCGGGCATCCTGCTAAAGAAAAATCAGCGCCGCTGTCACGGAAAGAAAAGCGTGTTTTCTTTATATAAGAAGCATTGCTTTCACGGATTATTTAGTCTTTGATGCCGCGATGTCATTGGGCTCAATGCAGGCTCGTATACGAAAGTAAAACAGCGGTGTATTATTTTGCAAAACAATACGCATTAAATATCCGGTCGTGTCACTCATAAAGACATGGCCGTTTTTCTTTGCATAACGCATGATAGGCGCAAGCTTTTGCAGCGAAATCATTGTCAGATCACTTGTAACAAGTATCTGGGAAAGACAGATGCCGTTAGGGACAACAACATGTGGCGTGGGGATGGACAAATGATGTTCTTTCAGAAGATAGCGATACGTGCCTAAACCTGCCTGCATGGGAATCATGCGGCTGCTGAGGGGGCCATTGAGAATTTCTTTCCGTATACGCAGAGTCGGTGTCGTACTGCGGTACATGTTAGTCAGATCATGGTGTGAAAAATCATAAAAGTCAATTTTATCATCAATGGACTGAAACTGAAGGACGACGGCATCATCAACGGAAACGCTTTCTTCAATGTGGCGATGTTCGAATTCCAGAAAACGAAGTCGATTTTCCAGATCGGCAATTTCCCTCTTCAGGGCATCCGCTTTCTGATCAAGAAGCGAAAGGAGCGCATGGGCATCATCAGAGCGGTACAGAGCATCAATGGCATCCAGAGAGAAATTGTATGAGCGCATCTTCCGCAGGTAAACCAATGATACATAATCTGCGATGCTGTAATCATAGTAGCCATTAGGCAATTGCGCGGGATGTAAAAATCCTTTTAAACGATAAGAACGTATGGTTTCCGGATTAACACCGGTGATATGGGAAAGTTCATTTACTTTCATCGTTGAATCCTTTCGTATTGCAAATTTAAAACAGGGGTTGAAAAAAGAAGGCGGTATTTGCAAGAGCTAATATGACTTGTGGGAATATTGTTTGTGCTTGACTCTGTATGGGATACAGGGTTTATAACTATTTTATAGTATTTGTGATTTAGGAAACAAGTAATAAAAGGGAGAGAATATGAAGACCAGATTTTTCAGGATCAGTATGGCATTTCTGTTAGTCATCAGTATGGCCGGCTGCGGCAAGGCAAGTGGCAAATTCAAGCCGGGGACGTATACGGGTACGGCAGCAGGCCGTAATGGAGATGTGCAGGTATCCGTTACTTTGTCTGCGGATGCGATCAGCAATGTTGAAGTAACGGATCAAAAAGAAACCGTGGGGATTGCGGATGAAGCATTGATCAGAGTTCCGAAAGAAATTGTTGAAGCGCAATCGGTGCAGGTTGATGCGGTATCCGGTGCGACCATTACTTCCAAGGCCATTATGGAAGCGGTAAAAGAAGCACTCAAGAGTGCGGGCGCTGATCCGGAAAGGCTGGCGGGTAAACAGCAGGAAAAAGAGAACAAACCGGTTACGTATAAGGCCGGTACGTATACGGGTGTGGGCACCGGGTACAATGGTGAAATGCAGATCAAGGTGACTTTTGCGCAAGATGGCATTACGGACATTGATTATGCAGATAACAAGGAAACAAATCATATCGGTACGCCGGCATTTGCATATCTTGTGACGGATGCCAAGGCGGCAAATGGAAGCGGTATTGATACGATATCCGGAGCAACATTTACTTCCATCGGTTTCAAGAATGCGTTGGTTGATGCGGCCAAACAGGCGGAAGCATCAGATATGGATGCATTTATGTCCAATACCGTTATACATAAAGCGCAAGACAAGATTGAAGAAACGTATGATGTCGTTGTTGTCGGCGGAGGCGGTGCGGGAATGGCGACGGCTGTACAGGCTTCTCAAAATGGCGACAGTGTTGCCGTCATTGAAGTCAATGCGGAAATCGGCGGCAACACAGTGGCATCCGGTGGACAGTATCAGTCAGTGCAGAAATATCTTGTTTTCGATCCTGAAAATCCGGATGCAAGCACGGGTGAATATAAGGGTGTGACATATGAGAAGGTCAAAGAAGCGGCTGGAAATATTTCGGTTCTTCAGACTATTTTGAATTGGCGTGAAGAGCCGTTTGATGCTTCGTATTTTAAGGCGCATGAATTTGTGGCGGGGGACATCATAACCTTGTCGAAAGCAGGTGTGCATGCAGAGTATTTGTCAACATTGAAAGAATTGAAAAAGGAAATCAAGACCTATTTAGATTGGGCACAACCGCGTTTGGATAGTGGGGTGGCAGAGACGGAATTGACTTTATTCAGTACGTTGAATCTGCATATTTTTCAAACATACTATGGAGGCTTGCGTCCCAATGCGGAAGGGACGGATTGGATTTATGGCAACTACGATCTGGTTGCACAGTTTGTAAATGGCGGACAGGATTTGAAGGGATGGCTTGAAGATCAGGGGGCTTTGTTTGATGAAGCGAAGCAGCCGACAATTGTTGGCGCTTTGTGGAATCGTGAAAATGATTTCCTGGGGAATGATCTGGATGGTAATGGAAAAGCAGATCCGGACGGTAAAGTACAATCCGGGAAAACCGTTTGGGCAACGTATTTTGCAACGCTGAAAAATACGCTTCTGAAGACATCTGAAAATGCGGCGCAGAATACAATTATGGTGCGTACAAAAGCGGATTCGTTATTGATTGAGGATGGGGCGGTTACAGGTGTTCGGGCAACGCGTTATGATGGCACGGAAGTCATTCTTCATGCGAAAAAAGGTGTTGTTCTTGCGACCGGCGGTTATGCGGCAGACATTCAGCGTGTTATGGAAACAAACGATTATTGGGCCAAGGGCGATATAACAAACCAAACCAAGACAACCAATCGTTCATCATTGAAAGGTGATGGAATTGACATGGCTGTGGTCGCTGGGGCGAAAGTAACCGGCATGGCTTATACGCAGATGATGCCGATTTCTTGGATTGATAACGGTAATCTGGCCTTTGGCGGCGGAAATTATGCCATTTATCTTTCGCCGGATAATGGAAAGCGTTTTGTGAATGAAACCGGAGAGCGAGATGTTCTTTCGCTGGGTGAATTTCAAAATGGCATTACCTATAATGGAACAGCCGGCACGGTGCTTGAAATTGCGAATAGTGAACAGGCCATTCCTGGCCCGTATCCATATGGGACGCCAGACAATGTCGATACATGGGAAATGGATGTCAAGGATCGGCAATATACGCGGACAATAGATCAGCTGGACGAGTTGTTTAAAGAACTGGGATTCAAGTGTACAGGCGAAGAAGTTCGCAAGACTATTGAGGAATATGATCAGGCATTGATGAGACATCAGGAGGATACTTTGCATCCGACAAAAACCGGTTGGACACGTTTGATCGGAAATGCGGAAAAAGACGAGAAGGGAAATTACAAGCCGGAAACGTATACGCTGGATGGTGTGAAGTTGAAGGTTCGTCTGCTGGCGCCGTCAACGCATCATACAATGGGCGGTGTTGTTGTCGATTCGCAGCGTCATGTTTTGGATGAGAATCATGAAATAATCAAGGGACTTTATGCGGCTGGAGAGGTTACGGGCGGCATTCATGGAGGCAATCGTCTCGGTGGAAATGCCATTGTGGAGATTCTTGTTTCCGGGCGAACGGCTGCGGATGCAATTCATAGTGACCATCAGTAAGAATGAACGGATCAAAATGATCAAGGCGAAGAATGCTTTGATCATTTTTTATCTGTCGGCTGAACTGTTCTACGGTATAATAAAGATAGATCAGCAAGGCAAATATATCGGGAGAATAAATGTTTATGAGAACGAATCGGATGGTGGCTATGATTTTGGCCGGCGGCAGAGGTTCTCGCCTGCATGAACTGACTAAGAAAATCGCGAAGCCGGCAGTTCATTTCGGCGGAAAATATCGGATCATTGATTTTCCGCTCAGTAATTGTGCTAATTCAGATATCAAGATGGTCGGCGTTTTGACACAGTATGAATCGGTTTTACTGAATTCGTATGTGGCACGTGATCATTATTGGGGTCTGGACGCAAATGACGGCGGCGTATTTGTTTTGACACCGCGCGAAAAAGATGAAGGAGGTCTTGAAGTTTATCGGGGAACGGCGGACGCCATTTCACAGAATCTGGATTTTCTGGATTCTGTTGATCCGGAATATGTTCTGGTTTTATCCGGCGATCATATTTATAAAATGAATTATGATCGTATGCTGAAATTTCATCAGGAGAAAAGTGCGGATATTACAATCGCCGTGCGCCCGGTACCGATCAGGGAAGCGAGCCGTTTCGGAATTATGAATACGGATGGTCATGATCGGATCATTTCTTTTGAGGAAAAACCGGCTCACCCCAAGAGCAATCTTGCGTCCATGGGCGTGTATATTTTTTCATATAAATTGTTCCGTCGGTACCTGATTGCGGACATGAAAAATGAAGTGTCGCATCATGATTTCGGAAAAGATATCATTCCGGCTTATCTAAAGGACGGATGCATGCTGGCGGCATATCCGTTTAAGGATTATTGGATGGATGTCGGTACCATTGATTCGCTCTGGGAGGCGAATATGGACCTATTGATGGAAGACAGTGATTTGAATCTTGATGATCAGGATTGGAAAATTTATACCGAGGATGTCAATGCTTTGCCGCAATATATCAGTGCGTCGGCCAATGTGCAGAATTGTTTCAGTACGCAGGGCTGTGTCATTGAGGGTACTGTGAAAAATTCCATCTTGGGAACGAATTGTACGGTGGCTAAAGATGCGAAAGTCATTGATACCGTTTTGATGCCGGGAGCCAAGGTATCGCAAGGGGCAAGCGTAACGCGCTGTATTGTGGCGGGAGATGTGGAAATCGGCCCGGGGGTAACGGTCGGTTCAAAAAACAGTGAGCATATTGAGCTGGTGGCGAAGAATCTTTATAAGGAGGGGGATTGATTATGCAGGCGCTGGGAATCATTTCCTTTGAGGATCGGCATGCGGATGTCGAAGGATTAGGCAAGTATCGTCCGGTTCCGGCTATTTCGTTTCTGGGCCGTTTTCGCATCATAGATTTTATTCTCAGTAACATGACGAATTCGGGCATTGATCATGTACAGGTATATTGCAAGGAAAAGCCGCGCAACCTGTTTGAGCATCTGGGTGACGGCAGTCATTTCAATATCAATTCCAAGCGGGGAAAACTTGGTATTTTCTTTGGAGAAAAGAGTTTTTCGTCAGAAATTTATAATCATGATGTGGCCAATTACATTCTCAACATGCAATATATTGAGCTGGATACGAATCCGTATGTGGTCGTGGCGCCGAGTTATTTTGTATATGCGATGAATTTCAATGACATGTTACAGGCGCATTTGGAAACCGGCGCGGATGTGACCGTTTTATATGCCGCGACGTCGGAAGGGAAAACGACGGCGCTTGGCTGTGACACGCTGGAAATGGATAAAGAGCATCGTATTATCCGCTTTGGCAAAAATCGGGGAACGCGGAAAAATATTGTGGTATCAACGGAAGCCTATATCATGCGCAAGAAACTGTTTATTGAACTTGTGCAGAAAGCCTCGGAAACTTCTTCCCTGTACTGGTTCAAGGATATTTTGGCTGATCTTGCGGAAGAGTTGGATATGCGTGGATATGCGGTGCATGGTTTTGTCGGCTGCGTAAACAGTCTGGCGGATTATTATCGTATCAGCATGAAATTGCGGGATCATAAGACGGCCGCTTCTTTGTTTAAACCGAATTGGCCGATTTATACCAAAACGCATGACTCTGTTCCGGCGCGCTTTGGTCCGGCGTCTTCGGCATCCAATTCGGTCATCGCCAATGGCTCGCAGATTGAAGGAAAGGTTGCCGGTACGATTGTCAGTCGTGATTGTCATATCGGCAAGGGTGCGGTTGTAGAAAACTCAATTATTCTTCCGCATTCTTACATTGGGGAAAATGTCAGTCTGGATCATGTCATTGTGGACAAGTATGCTGTGGTACAGCATGTGAAGCAGTTAAAAGGCAGTGCTGAAGCGCCGGTATATGTCAGACGGCGTGATCGTATTTAGGAGGCTGAAATGGGCAGATCCATATTATTTGCGGCGGGAGAAGGACTTCCGTTTTGTAAAACCGGCGGGCTGGCGGATGTGATCGGCTCACTTCCGCAGGCGCTTGTTCGAGCGGGCCATGATGCCCGGGTTGTGTTGCCGTTGTATAAGTCAGTAATTGAAAAGCATTATGGTGAACTTTCGCGGATTGGAACCATTCAGGTGCATTCGGGATGGATTGATCAGCCGGCGACATTTTATCAGGCGGTTGTAAATGGTGTCGTTTATTATTTTATTGAACATCAGGGCTATTTTGAACGTGACGGCTATTATGGATATGAGGATGACGGCGAGCGGTTTGCTTTTTTTCAGCGGGCGATTCTGGACATGATTTATAAAATCAACTGGTGGCCGAACATTATTCAGGCAAACGATTGGCAGACGGGCATGGTGCCGCTGTTATGTCATGCTTGTTATGGAGATGACGGCCGCTATCAGAATATCCGGCATATTTATACGATTCATAATCTGGCTTTTCAGGGGAATTTCGGTGTGGATATGATGCCGTCATGTCTGGGCCTTGATTATTCTTATTTTGATAATGGATCAATCAAGTTTGATACGGGCATTTCTTTTATGAAGGCCGGTATCGTCTATGCTGATATGTTGACAACGGTTTCGCCTACTTATGCGCAAGAGATCATGAGTCCGGAATATGGCGAGCGGATGGACAGCATTCTGCGTTATCGTCGTCGAGATATGGAAGGCATTGTCAATGGCATTGATACGGAAACATGGAATCCTGCAAAGGACATGCATTTGGCAAAAAATTATGATGTGCGCAACTGGTATTCGGGCAAAATGGTCAATAAGCTGGCTTTACAGAAAGAGCTGGGGTTACAGGAGCGCAAAGATGTATGCATGCTGGGTATCGTTTCGCGTCTGACGGTTCAGAAAGGGATGGATCTATTGGCCGAGAAATTGCCGGAAATCATGGGAATGGATATACAGCTCGTGATTCTGGGGACAGGAGAAAAGGCGGCGGAGGATACATTCAAGTGGCTGGAAGCGACCTATAAGGGCAAGGCGGTTTATTATTGCGGATATAATGAAGATCTGGCGCATCGTATTTATGCGGGATGCGACATGTTTTTGATGCCTTCGCGCTATGAGCCGTGCGGACTGGGACAGTTAATTGCCATGCATTATGGAACGTTGCCGTTTGTACGGGAAACCGGCGGTCTGAAAGATACGGTACATCCGTATAATCAGTATACAGGCGAGGGAAACGGATTCAGTTTTTCGGCGGCTGATGCAAATGACATGCTGTATACTTTGCGTTGGGCTTTAAAACAGTATTATACAAATCGTGCGGGCTGGAAAGGTCTTGTCAGGTCGGCCATGCAGGAAGATGTCAGCTGGGATAAGAGTGCTAAAAACTATGAAAGGATTTACTATCGGTTGTGTAACTGGGAAGATCGATAAAATAGCATGAGCATGTGAGGCATCGGCGGAAATATCATATTTTATAATCATAAAAATTATGCTATGTTGATTGCAGAAGAAGTGGCAGGGGAACATGTATGAAAGAGAGGCTGTTTTCTGCATGAAACCGGAGTATAAGAATTGGGTACCAAAAGGTATGATTCAAGCTTTTTTTGGCTTGACCTTGTTTGTCTATCTGCTGGCATGGATTTTGCCGATTCACTGGCTCGCCGTCTTGTTATGGTTCTTGGGCTCTTTATTGATGCTGGGCGGTGTATGGCTGCTGTTGTTGTATCGGGCTTTTTCATATGATGGCAAGCGTCAATTATCCAAAGAGATCATCACCGGTGTTGCATCGTATGCGCATGTACCGGCAAAGGGCAAGGCGCTGGACGTAGGCTGCGGCAGCGGTGCGTTGACGATTGCAGTGGCTGAAAGGAACCCGGACGCGTCGATCGTCGGTATTGATCGCTGGGGAAAGGAATATGCTTCTTTCAGTCAGGCATTGTGTGAAAGAAATGCGCAGATTGTCGGTGTTGCAAATGTGTCCTTTCGGGAAGGGAATGCCATTCATCTGGATTATCCGGATGAAACTTTTGATATGGTTACAAGTAATTATGTGTACCATAATATAGCAGGAGTCAATAAGCAGGAGCTTTTGCTGGAAACTTTGCGGGTGTTAAAAAAAGGCGGTACATTTGTCATTCATGATCTGATGAGTATGTCTCGTTATGGGGACATGGCTGTATTTCGCAATCGGCTTTTACAGATGGGATATACAGAAGTTGTATTGCTTGATACGACTGATTTATGGATGAAGCCGTGGGAAGCGGCTTTGTATGGATTAAAAGGATCAACATTGCTGTATGGCGTAAAGTAATATTTCATAAGAGAATTTTGTCTGTCGGCAGCCGTGAATTTGTACAAGGCGGGAAAATAGGAAGATGATTTTGTTGCGTCTTGTCTGTTTATCGGCAGCGCGTAGGAGTCTGAACTATGCGTTTAGAAAATGGAAGCTATGATAATACTGCCGTCTCCACATGC
>CAUTVM010000009.1:0-33620 GCA_963541855.1 uncultured Erysipelotrichaceae bacterium | reverse complement strand
ATTCCTGTTCTTTTTTCACCACCGCCATCATTTGCCGTATATCCGCATCTTGACGGCCAGGCCGCTTAAGATGGGCAACCGAACGATCATTTTGCAACAGGCGCCTGAAAAAATCCAAAGCGGCGTCAAAATAGTCACACATCAGCTTTTCCATAATTCCGTATTTCGCTTCCGGAAGGGTTTTATTCCGGTATTGCTCGCCATAAAAGCGAATGCGTCCATAATAAATTTCATGATAACTTGGGCCGCCCTCAACGCAAGGCGCACTGACACCGCGCAGAAAGCTTTGATAATCGCCGAAGCTTAAAATGGAGGCGTAAGTTTCATAGCCTGCTTTGGAAAATGCCTCGAAAATCGTTTCCGGCGCATAGGCAAGATTCACAATAAAGCTGTTATGATCTAACGTCCGATATCCCGCCATCAGTTCCATCATGGCCGCTTCTGTATATGGACCGCAAGAATACATCTGGGTAAAAGAACGGGATTTTTTACTAAGCTGATCCAGATAAGGAGAATTGGACGGGCGGTAGGATTTAGGTCCTAGATAGTCCTGATTACATGCATCAATTACCAGAAAAAGAACATTTTTCATTTTTTACCTCGTAAAGCCGTGCAAATCTCTTCATATAATTCGCGCCCGCCTATATTTCGTAAAGTAAAGGCATCCATAACATCCAGCCCGAAACGGCGCGTCTGTTTAAACAGCAGCGGAACAAAAACGGTTACCGCAAATTGCGTCGCTACCGTCGCCATCGCCGCGCCGATAATGCCGACAAGCGGAATTAAAAGCGCATTCAAAAGAATATTCACGATGGTTCCGCAAGTTGAAAGAAGTGTCACAAACTTTGAATGTTGTGCACCGATCAGCCATATATCACGGATTTTTGTCATATTTTCCGCAATCGCGGACCAGACCAAAATCTGCAAAACCGGCGCGGCCGGCGCATAAGAAGCACCATACAGAAGGCGGATGAGCGGATGCGCAAAGACCATGAATAAAAAGGCACACAAAAAAGAAATCCAGACAATGGACGCCAGTACTTGTGTCACGCGTTTTTCATAATCCTGTGCGCCTTTGTTTTTTAAATCCATCAATACGGGACGGGCGGATACGGAAATCGAATTGGGCACAAAGGCGATCAGCCATGTCAGTGTCAATGCCGTCGCATAGTAACCGACCTGCTGGGTGCTTTGCAGTATCTGCTTGATCATGATCTGATCAATTTGCGTGTATAAGGAAACCAATATAGCGGAAATCAGATACGGGAAACTGCCGCGCAATAGATCCTTACACATTTCTCCGGTCGGTTTTCCGGCATGATCGACATCTTTTTTAAACATCGGAATATAGAAAACGGCAATCATCAGATAGATGAAGCTGTTATAAAAGGCAAACCAATAAATGTTCTTGTTGCTGATCAGAAGCCACAGACGATACATACTGGCAATTGTAAAAGCCGCCATATCGGCCAGAGCGGTCTTTTTGGATAAAAGCTTATATTGATACCAGCAGCTGATTGTTCCGGCCGCCTTGAATAATAATTCAAAACCGGAAAGCATCGCGATCCATAACAATTTCTGATCGCCATGATCGGCAAAACCGACAACAATCGCCAATGCGCCCATGCTGATGAAAGCGGCAATTGAACGGATTAAAATGGCCGAGGTGACAATTTCACCATCCCGCTGCTTAAAGCGAACCAGCCGGTTGACAACCACAGTATCCAATCCCATGGTGCAGGCGGCTGTAAATAACGCAATATAACTGCTGATATATGTCAACGAGCCGAAATCTGATGGCCCCAGATATCGTACCGCCCATAAGCCGATGAAAAAGCTCAAGATCATCTGAAAGATCTGACCGAGCATAATCCATGTCGTATTTTTTAATAATCTGTGCACGAAATGTATTTTACTATACTTTATTCGTCTGCGTATATGCACGGATATCTTTCCATAAGGATAAGACAATACACACAATGACCACTCCCAACGGTAAGGCGGCAATGATGCTGACGGACTGAATACCGCTCATTGAGCTTTTTGAAAAAACAAGTCCGATCGGTAACAGAATCAACAAGATACACCAGAGCAGCTCAATGCGATGATCCGGCTGCCTACCCTGCTCCAGCTTTTTATAACTGTAACAGGAAGCAATATAGGCAATGGAATCAAACGAAGTCGCATAAAAAGCTATCATTGTCAAAATCAACAAGCCCAATACGAAAGAAGGCCATGGCAAAGTCTGAACAAGTGCGATAATGCTTGCATAGATATCGCCTTGTCTTCCATACTCTTGCAGAAAATCAACAATTCCCTTCATTTGCATGCCCATGCCATAATTCCCCAGTATCAAAAAACTGCTTATCGTAGCGCCGACGCCGAATACATAACCGCCCACAATCGTCTGCCGGATGGTTCTACCTTGCGAAATACGACCGATAAAAAAGGGCGCAGCGACACACCAAACCATCCAATATGCCCAATAATAGATGGTCCAGTTCTGCGGAAAGCCGGTTTCGCGAAGCGGGTCCGTATAAGTCGCCAGCTCCAGAAAATGCGACAGCATTGTTCCTAAATTCATCAAACCCGTTTCCAGAATATATACTCCCTGTCCGCCAAACAGGAAAACATAAATCAACAAACCGAAGAATAAACCAACGCAGACTTTGGAAAGAATCGAGATGCCGCCGATGCCATGTAAAAGGGCATATGTATATACCACGCATGTCACGATCAAAATCAAAAGCGTCACTGCCGTCCGGTTCATGGTAAAACCGAATAACACATTCAACGCCTGGGCAAGCAGAGGTGTCGCAACGGAAAAGGTCGTCGCCGTACCGGCCAGCAGGGCAAAAACCGCCAGCAGATCAATGACGCTTCCCAGCCAGCCATTGATACGCTCAGCAAACAGCGGATAACATGCTTGTGAAAAACGTTGCCGGTTTTGCTTGCGAACATGCATCATGAAGCCGAAAGCCACCGCCAGCACAAGATAAAACGCCCATGGGATCAGACTCCAGTGGAATAATGGAAACACGCCGGCCCACTCTTGTACAGAACCCAGTTTCTGTACATGATCATCCAGTGCATACAGCATCCATTCCGAAAAAGAATAAAACAGGATATCCGCCGCCAGACCGCACGTAAACATCATGGATCCCCAGGTAAAAAAGTTATATCGAGGTTTTTCATTCGGCTTTCCAAGAACAATATCTCCATACCGCGAACATGAAAGAAACAGGGAGAAAATAAAGATACCCAAGCCCAGAAGTAAATAAAAAACACCGCAATAATGACCAATCCAATTGCGAATGATTATCAACACGGCATTTGCTTCCAGCGGCTGAAAAATAAATAAAAGACATATGCCGCTGATTAAAATAAAAGGAACCAGGGTGATCACCCAGTCAATCTTTTTTTCTTTCATCTTATAAGCTCCCATTTTCTGATCTGTCCTGTTTGGTATTGATAGCTGTAAACGCGAAGCGGTGTATCCAGTATAAAAAATGAAAAGCCGATCACCGCGCCGCAATCATCTTTTATCGCCTGCGTGACATTGATATCTTCTTCCGCAACGGATAAAGTTTTACTGATCTGCTTCATGATCTGCGAGCGGGTATCCACCTTGTAGCTTTCGTCAAAAGATCGCAATTCATCCAGCGAGTCAAATTCATTGATCATGCCCGCAGGATATTTTTTTATTTTCATATGCAGCTGATCTAGATGCTCCATATAAATGGACTCCCATAATTTGGGACGTGTTGCTGCCAGATCATACTCTTTTTCCAGAATATGCATGAAAGCAGACGCAAAATCTTTTGACCAGAATGTATGTCCCATCATCACCCAGGCGTGTTTTCCGCCGATCCGTATTTGCCGAATCGTTCCGCTTTCATCCGTCTTCAGACACCATTCATTCGTTCTTCCGGCCACATAAACCGCGGCATAAAAGGAATCCTCTTCCTCTTGCTGAAAGGGATTTTGCGTAAAATAATGATCTGATGAACAAACATAGGCATTTTCCAGAACATCTTTGACAACAGCAATGCTGGCGTGATTGTTCCGCGTCTGAAAGTGAGGATTATACCTTATGCAGACACCAAAACGCTCTTGCAGATAAGCAAACTTTTCCGCCTGATATCCGCTTACCACATAGATTGAAGAAATGCCTGCCTGATGCAATTGCCTGATCTGGCGCTCAATCAACACCTCGTTCCGTACCGTAAGCAGCGCCTTTGGCTTTTCATATGATAAAGGCGCAAAACGGCTGGACATCCCCGCCGCTAAAATAATCGCTCGCTCAACCTTCATCTTTCAACCTTCAACCTTCCCGATTCTCTCTGCCGCCAATCGCCCATATTCCTTTGCATAACGATATTGCCGCAAATTATAAGCTCCGAAATCAACGCCAAACTGTGTTTTGTATTCACACCAGTTCGACCACAGCAGTCCGCAGACAGCCACATAGCAATAAATACGTGTGCGAATTTCTTCATCCACCTTCCCTTCAAAATATAGATCCAGAAGATGATCAATCTGCTGACGATCATAAAAGCTGTAAATGGAAAACATGGCCAGATCAACATATGGATCCTGCATGCCGGCATATTCCCAATCTGTCAGCTGCACGCGCTTTTCTTGAGCATCCTCAATCAGAAAATTGTCCGGAACGGCGTCAATGTGGGTCAGACAATAGGATATTTTCTGTCGGGAAAGATATTTCTTTAAAGCAAAAATACGCTGACGCGTTGTCCTGTAATCACGATAAACCGATGATCGTCCGTTCCAAAGCTGCTCATAAAATGAAATCTGTTTGAATAAATCAAAAACATGGCCGACCTTTAATCGCATGCCGTGAAAGCGGCGCAGTGTTTTCATCGCCAGATCAATATCCGCTTCCTGCAACGGATCACAGACCCGAACATCTTCAATATACCGACTCAGTTTATACCCTGTCTTTGGATCAAGAAATAAAGGCTCGTCACATAATCCTTTTCCGGCAATGGTACGATACACTTCCGCCTCCTGCTGTCGGTTGATCAGCTTCTTGGTACCGGGGCCGGGAATCCGCATGATATATTTCACCTGCTTGAAAGTAAAAACAAAAGATCGGTTCGTCATACCTTTTTTCAATGCGGAAATGTCATGAATATCTTCAACCTTGCCATTTAAAAGATGTGCAGCCTGGCTTAATATGGCCGATTCCAGCTGTTGTGACGAAGCATCCAACTGCCGCAATTGTTCATAGGTATTAATCTCCACAAACCTATTTCCCTTCACTTGCCTGGGCGCAATTTCCATACCCGTCTTGTTCTGTATCCCCGCTTCCCAAAACTGCGTGTCATAAGAGGGATCTTTTGCTAATACGCGCAGCCGCTTTTGCAGACGTTTGCCGTCCAAAGCACAAAAATATGCGATTCCGATCAAAGCATTTCCGTTCTTTTTGGATGACGTATAAACCAGTTCATTTCGGCGGTTGATACGTAACGGGCTTTCGGCAGCCATCTGATCGGAAACCATATACCAGGAATAAAGCTCATGGCGGCGAAAGGGATTCTCTTTGCAATAGACATCTCCCGGCACAACATAACAGTTTTCAAGATTATCCGCCAAAGCCAATGAAGATAAATTATTCTTGCGGGCATATTCCGCATTGACAATTAAATGAACACCATATCGGTCAATCAGATATTCAAATTGTTCTTTCATAAAACCGACCACAATCGCGATATTCTTAATACCCGCCTCATGCAGCTGTCTGATTTGGCGTTCAATGAGCGTTTCACCATGCACCTGCACAAGTGCTTTCGGTGCTTCGCTGTTGATCGGAATCATGCGCATACCGAAACCGGCCGCCAGTATCACGGCTCTTTTCGGCTGACAATGCCGCAATTGCACCCGAGCTTTAGGCGTCAGTTGTTTCCCATCCCAGAAACCACATTCCTGTAAATGACGCAGCGCCTGATTAACCGCTCCCAAAGAAAGCGCCGTCTGTTGCGCAAGGCTACGCTGACTTTGTTTTTTGGTTACCTGTAAGGCCCGCAGAACATCTGCTTCCTGTATATTCAAATCAAAAATATTCATGTTCATGAACAGTTTATTATAGTTTATTCATGAACACAACCCTATTCTGCATCCGGCAGCTTAATCTGATGTACCCAATAACGCTCTTTATTCTTGCCCGACGGATGCCAGTCCTTGTTGATCTTCAACAGTGCCCATGTATGATTTTCATATACTTTTTCGCATTGCCCGTTTGCTAACACGGCCTGATATGCATTTTCATACCACCCGCGTTTATCATAAACCGACATGGTATTGGAAATTAACAGATAATCGGGATGATAGGACCATAAAACAGAAGAAAGCTTTGAAAAATCCGCCGTTTCTCCCTCTTCATTTGTTTCACTTCCGAACCGATTATTCGGATACAGCATACTGACCATATCGTAATCGGGGTGTTTTTTGGAAAAATGCGATAATGCGTTGCGATAATCATTTGATGAAAACAGAACGCTCACGCCGCTGACATATCCTTTCAATGATACGTCCTGCGACAAGAAAGTCGGCTTTTGACTGATTGTCTGATCCGCGATGTGGGCAATGATATATGCATACATGTCTTCCGCGTCTCTTCCGACTTTGGTTTCCCAGTCATAATCTTCCGGATGATCACGCAATAAGGAAGACGCCGGAACCGTCAGATTGGACAGCGTCAAGGTAAACACGGCTATGCAAGACAAAGCCGGCAGCAGTGCATATTGTCCTAAGCGCAAGATCTCTTTCCAGTTTTTAACAAAAAAGGAAAGTGTAAATGGATTGATCAAAAGATCAAATGAGCGTGCATATACATCGCTGGTAATTGTATTTGCCAATGCCGGCACAACCAATGGATTCAGAAAGAAAACGAAAAGGGCTGCATAAAACAGTTTCATGCCGCTGTGTTTTCGATAGGTAAACCCCAGTGCCGCAAGCGATCCCCAAAGGGCAATATTGCGCAGAATTTCCACAAATGAATCGGCAGATGTCAAATTCAGCGCCATATCAAAAGCGGCCGGCTTGGCAAAAAAGAAGGTATACCCATATGTTCTATTACGCAGAATAAAGGATAAAACGCACAATCCGATCCATAGCAGACCTAAAAAGACTTTTCCGATATGCCATAAAACTTTCATCCTGCGCGATAAAACCCATATAAGAAAAACAAGAATGGAGACGCACAATAAGGCGACCAATGTAGAAAACCAGAAACCGAATTTTTTCAACAGACCGATATAAGCCGCATACTGGAAAATCGGGCAGCAGGATATCGCCCATCCCACATACTTATATCTGTTTTCCTCTTTTTTCCATACATATGCCGCAATCAGAGCGACCGCAACATAAAAACTCAAAATCAATCCAGTCGAACTGAAATGAATGGCAGCCTGATATGCGCTCAACAGCAAAATACTTGCTTTCCAATCTTTTTTCTGTAAAAGCACATACGATGCCAGCACCATTGCTCCTGTTGCAAGCGGACGCATCGTGTTTCCGAAAAACGCCAATGTCGTGTTCCAGTAATTGGTATAGAACGGAGAGATCAATAAAGTAATGCATATCGCATAAAACCATTGCGCCTTTTTAAAAAGAATATTGACAGACGCCACGATAAGCTGCGCCAGACACATGCCATACAGCCATGTTGCGCCCCAGATATAAATCGGAACAAGTGGCTGCTTTAACTGAAACCACGCGGCCAGATGACGCAATACCATACCCCAGAAGTAATAGAAACCGCTAAGATCATGCAGCGGATCAATCTGCGCCAGATAGGCGCCGGAATAAGGAACCATATGTGCAAACAATTCCACCTCGGGCGAGGAACTTTCCGTAACCATGGAAAGATAGGTCACAGAATCATAGTAAATATTATTTGTATTCCATTGACTGGAAGTGCGGCATAAAACAAAGGCGATACCTATGCCCAGTAAAAGGGAGCCGAAATGACGTCCTGCCGGCATGATTGCCGCTTTCGTCATGAAGCATAAAAGCGGTGCCAAAAGCAAAATCATCAACTGCCAGACAGCGGCGATCCAACAGGGAGCGTCCGTTGCGACACTCCAATAAATCTCCAGCTGAAACAGCGCAAAAATCGTCAGAACACCAAAGATGGTCGCGTCCATCTTCTTTATCGCCGGAATAAAACGTTGATACAATCTTCCATAGAAATAACCGGAAGCCGCAATCCCAAGCGCACTGAAAATGCCCAATGAAACGACATCCCGATTCCAGTTTTCCACGAAATATCCCAGCGACTGCAGCATCATGTTTTTAATGCTCCAGCCAGACGGTACGGCGTACAATATCGGTATAGCTCTGAATCAATTTAACGACCTTAATGGATACATTTTCATCCATGTAATCCCTCGCGCATCCTAACGGTTCTTTCTTAGCAAACATTTCCACCGCCATATTGACGGCCTGTTCTATTCCCTCATCGCAAATGCCGCCGATGAGGATTGAGCCTGCATCCAGCGCTTCCGGACGTTCGGTACTGGTTCGGATCAAAACACCCGGAAATTTCAAAATAGCCGATTCCTCGCTGAGTGTGCCGCTGTCGGAAGCAACGCAGAAAGCGTTCATCTGTAAATGATTGTAATCGAAAAAGCCAAACGGCTGCATGCTTTGGACAAGCGGGTGGAAAACGAAACGGCGCTTTTCAATCCACTTTCGCGCACGCGGGTGCGTGCTGTATATCACAGGCATCTGATACACCTCGGCCATGTGGTTGAGCGCATGCATCAATGACATGAAGTTATCTTCCAGATCAATATTCTCCTCACGATGGGCGGATACCAGAATATATTTCCCTTTTTCCAAGCTAAGCCGCTTCAGCACATCAGATTGCAATATGGATTCCATATGCGCATGCAGGACTTCCCGCATAGGCGAGCCGGTAACGAAAATTGTTTTGCCGTCAACCCCTTCCGCCAACAAATAACGGCGGCTGTTTTCCGTATAAGGCAGATTGATATCCGCAATGGCATCAACAAGCTTCCGGTTAATCATTTCCGATACATTCCAATCCCAGCATCTGTTTCCCGCTTCCATGTGAAAAATCGGCATTTTCAAACGCTTGGCACAAATCGCGGCAAGCGCGCTGTTGGTATCACCCAGAACGACAACCGCATCCGGTCTTTCCTTTTGCAAAACGGCATAGCTTTCACGAAGAATATTTCCCAGCGTTTCGCCAAGAGTCTCACCGACACAATTCAGAACATAATCCGGTTTCCGTAATTGCAGTTCCTTGAAAAAAATATCGTTCAGGCAAGGATCAAAGTTCTGCCCTGTATGAACCAAAACGTGGTCAAAATAGCGATCGCACGCTTTAATTGTTTCCGAAAGCCGAATGATTTCCGGCCGTGTTCCCAAAATGGTCATCACTTTTAATTTACGCATATTTATCCTCTCCTTCAGCGCCTAAAGATATTCACCTGCTCCGCATTGAAAACCGTAAAATACGGATATGTCATCCATGAATAATCTGTTCCGTAATTTTTATTGATCAGCGGAATCTTATAACGCAGATCACTGTATAAAAGAAATGAATTTAAGGCTAACACGCCCATCAGCAAAACGATTTTTCGCCGTAAAGTTTTCATTTGTGCAAATAAATTAGGAATCATAACCAACATGATAATCTGCAGCAGATCGCATACGCGTGAAACAATGGAATAGCGCACAAACAACAAATAAATCAAAATACTGAACATCCACGTCCAATAGGAAAACGACATGAATTCATCCCTGTCCGCAGCAGTATGAAATAAAATATACATCCCGATGCCGAAAACAATCTCCATGCCAAGACCCAGCACGCTGAAAGAAGTCCTGGAAAAATAAACCAATATATGCAGCGCCGGATTCGTCCAGCCGATTGTATGATACAAATAAGGAAACAGAATATTCAATATGGCAAATGCAAGCACAAATACGCCGCCGACGATCCATAGCGTGCGTTTGGGATTTTTACGAAAGCAGGATTGAAACCGAAAGAGCAGCGGAAGCAGAAGACATGGAAACGCAGCCTCATGAAATAAAACCGCCAAGATGGCAAAAAGTTCATATCGCCCTGTCTTTTTTTCCGGAAGATACATATAATAGCCAAACAGAAACAGCGCCCCGGCCATCATTTCACGAAAGCTGGCGGTATAATATACTTCCAGATATCCTGCACCGATAAACAGCAGTAAACTGAATAAAATATCTTTACTCTTTTTGAACACGACCCACGAAATCAAGCTCATCGAGAAAACATTGCACGCTAAAACGGCCAAGGGATAACGCCCGCCTGTTAACCACTTGATTAAATACAGAAAGACACTGAAACCGGGATTACGCAAAACATGACGTTCCAGAAAGGAGGTCAATGAGTGTACATATTCAAAGGCATATACATAGCTGGATGTGTCCGCGCCTAAGCCGAACCTGAAAACCATCAGCAAAGAAAGCAAGACATAGAGGAAAACGGCAAAAGACCTTGAAAGCGGCTTTTTTTTCACCTGCTTCCAAAGTACATAAACCGCCAGTGCCACATTCCATAAAAAAATATACATAGAACGTTTCAATTATATCATCTGTCCCGTTACGGTGGTGATGGCCGCCAGGAAATCAACTGTCATATTTTCATCAGAATATGCCTGAATGACGCGTAAACCGTCTTCCGCCATCTCTTCGCGCCGCAAAGGATCTATGCAAAGGTCAGCAATTGCCTGATGCATCGCCTGTACGTCTTCTGACGGTACGATCCGCGCATTGTGCGCCAGCGCTTGAAAATGCAAGGCCGCCACACAGCGATCCGTACTGATAATCGGCAATCCATATGCCATCGCTTCATTGATCACTAATCCCCATATATCATATCGTGTCGGCAAAACAAACAGATCAGCGGCCGCATAGTAATCTGCCAGTTCTTCTTTTGTTTTAAAACCGATGAAATGTATGTTGGCAAGATGGTGCTGATCAATCAGTGCCTTTACTGACCGCTCTGGCTTGCCGCCGGCAATATAAAGCTCTATATGTTCAAGCCCAATCATTGCCCGCGTAAGAATATCGTATCCTTTTCGTGGTATTTGCTGTCCGACTGAAAACAAAATCGGACCATTTTTTAAACCGAGCTTCTGCCGCAGAGTGTCTTTTTGCATGCGTGCCGTCTTGGCCTTTTGCAGTTCGTTTTCATTCATGCACGCAAAATGATAATGAAAAATGCGCTTGTCGGGTATGCCATAATAATGAAAATAGCGATCCGTTTCCAAGCCGGAGCTGAGAAAGTAATCATTCTTTCCCATCACCTTGCAAATCAACCCGTCCGCAAACCAGCGCTTTACCGCCAAGCCCCCATCGGCATGCATGATTACCGGTTTATGCAGGCGATGAAATGCCCATACGGCAAACTGCCCGAAAATACTGCTGTAATCGGAATTGATCAATATATCATTTTCAGCAGCGCTTCGTAAAATAACTTTCCGCGCATTTCGCAACGAAATAAACTCCGCTTTAAAACCGGAAAAGTCATATGTGTACCAGCTTTTTTCCCGGTCCGCCTCGGCCTTTGTTTCAAATAACGCATGTAAAGCGACAGATTTTTGTAAACGGTTCATAAAGGCCACTTTGTAAGGGCTTGGCGCATTCGATATCCAGCAGACATGTATCTTCGGCTTCATTTTACTTTCTCACCATATAACTTTGCGTACGCATTCAACATACGTAAAGAAGTATACCCGGCGGCATTTTGTATACAAGCCTCTTTTGTTTTCTCCTTATTGCGGCCTTTCATTATCGCAAGCGCTTCCCGCAAGGCTTTTTGATCACCCTTATGCATAACCATACCGGTCTGCCTGCTTAAGGAATCAGGACTGCCGCCCGTTTGCCAGGTAACGACTGGACATCCGCAGGCTTGTGCTTCAAGATTAACGGTTGGGAAGGTATCTTCGTAGGTCGGATTGATCAATACGTCTGCGGCTGTATATAAACCGCAAAGAGCGGATACATTTTCCACTCTGCCTAGCGCTATCACCCCGGTTTTCGCAAAGCGCTGGCGCTGCGCTTGGGACAAACCGACAATCACCATTGCTTCATCTTCACGAAGTGAACGGGCAAAAGCGACCAGATCTTCCAAGCCCTTTTCTTTCGTCCACACACTGGCAACAGCAAGCATCAAAAAGCGATCGCCGATACCGTTTGTGGTCCGAAAATCTGTTTTCGTCGGCTTGAAAAGCGAAAGATCAATGCCGGTGGGAATCACACGAATCGCATATTTCTTCAAAAATGATTGTTCAACCTGTCGTTTCAGCCAATCACTTGGCGTTACAATCGTCAGCATCTGTGCAGGCAATGAAGTAAGCAAGGCCTTTTTGCGCGCAAAATTAGCGGCCACATGAAATGCATTCCAGCTGGTTGGATAATGAAGCAAAGCCGGACAATGGTTTGTGCATTGGCTTCGCCATTGCATGCAGTCGACACTTTCAAAATGCGCACAATGCCCTGTAAACGGCCAGCAGTCATGAAATGTCCAGATCACCGGAATTGCCGCCTTCTGTAAATAGGAAAAGAGAATACCGACATGCAGATAGTACCCATGCAGATTATGCAGATGAATCAAATCCGGCTGAAATGCCGCCAGATCTTGTATCATGCGTTTGGTTTCAGCGCCATTTGCAAAACCATGCTGATCCAGCAGGTATGTTTTACATGCATGTTCAACATTGCCCCAAAAAGATGTCATTCGATAAGCGGCGGTATGGGCAAGATTCTTTTTGCGGCCATAATAAATTTTGCCCGTGATGCCTTGCATCGTGGCCAGCTGCTCGACAATGCGGCCCGTGCTTCCATACCCGCTGACCGAATTGATGAATGCAACTTTCACAAATTGACCTCCGCATGGATGGTATCCGGATGCTGCGGATCAAATATCTCATTTGCATAAATCAAGGTAATCAGTTCTTCATCGGCAGAAAGATTGATGATGTTATGCGTATACCCCGGCAACATGTATACGGCCTGCAGATGATCCCCTGACACTTCAAATGTCATCACCTCGTCACTGCCTATCCGTCTTTCTTCAATGCGCGCTTTTCCTTTTAGAACCATAAAGATTTCCCACTTGCTGTTATGCCAGTGTTCGCCTTTTGTTATCCCGGGTTTAGAAACATTGACACTGATTTGTCCATACATGGGCATCTTCAGCAATTCTGTAAAACTGCCGCGGGCATCCACCTTGCCGACTGGCGCATAAATCGCCTTTTCTTTCGGCAGGTAACTGAGATAAGTACTGAACAGCTTTTTGGCAAATGCATCTTGCGGCATGGCGGGCAGGTTTAAAGATGCAGGCTGATCACGAAAAGCATAAAGCAGGTCGACGATCTCCTTTAAAGTTACATGATATGTCTTTGGAACATAACAGAAATTTCCTTTTTTATCCGCAATTGGGGTCAGACTGTCATAAAAGCAGCGATGCTCCCGTCCTGATAATGCGTCGATCATTTCCGCCACCAGATCATCAATATATAAAAGTTCCAAGCGGGCATCGGGATCATTGATTTCAATGGGAAGATCGTGTGCGATATTATGACAGAATGTCGCAACGACGCTGTTATAATGCGGCCGACACCATTTCCCAAAGAGATTCGGCAAGCGATAAATCAATACTCTGGCACCGGTTTCTTTTTCATAAGCCGCAAACAGCTCCTCTCCCGCCAGCTTTGATTTTCCATAATCGGACTGTCCATAGCGGCCGATCAGGAAAGCCTGAATACTGCTGGAAAGCATGATGGGGCATCGATTCCCGCACTTCTTCAAGATCTCCAGCAAAGCGGAAGAGAAGCCGAAATTGCCTTTCATAAATTCCGCTTTTTCCTGCGGCCGGTTCACGCCTGCTAGATGAAAAATAAAATCGGCTTTTTGACACCATGCCGCAAGTTCTTCTTTGGTATTTTTTCGATCATAGCGATATATCGCCTCAATATGAAGATCCGGATGCGTATGATCATATCCGTCCATGACCGCCTGCAGATTGGCGCAAAGATTTTTCCCGACAAATCCATCGGCACCACTCACCAATATACGCATAGCCTTCCTCCTTCATTTCTTTTATTATACCCGCCCGATGCTGAATGAAAAAAGATAACATCCGCGTGGAGCTACTGAAGATATGGATATAGATTTTTTATGGCATTTTGAATCTGCATATCCGCATACAGGCGCTTAACTTCCTCATACGAAATATTTTTCGCTTTTTTACAGAAATCCTCAAACAGATGAAACGCCTGTATGATATCCATCGTTTCCGAAATATGCAGAACCGATGGATAACGCCGCAGATAAAGCAGACTTGAATCTTTTTCAAGACAATAAAAATTAACGATCGGTTTGCCCATGGAAATATAATCAAAGATCTTGCTCGGCGTCTGATTGGCACTTCGATTGGCAATATTGACCAGAATATCGGCTCCTTTCATCATCTCAAAGCAATCCTTTGGCGGCATGCGGTCATACCACAAAATATTCGCCTGCTTTCCGGTTTCTCTTTCTTTTAATTTTCTGTTTTCGGTATCCATTGCATAACAGACCATATGAAAGACATATTTTGGCCCGCAGGCTTTGGCAAACGCGTAAAAGTATGCCGGATTTCGAATGGACATGTCCATCAGACTGCCGGTAAACACACAGTTTATCTTTTCTTTTGCATGCTTAAAAACAACCGGTTCTTCTTCATGAGGATGCAGGTTCATATAACCAAGCGGACTCATTTTATGCTGAAGATCGGAAAAGAAATTCGTTTGATTTTCCTGATACAGCTCGTTTGATAAAAACACATGATCCGCCTGTTGATATACCTGTCTTTCCCGCTTCATCAGATAAGATGCGATTTTTTTGTTCCCGATATAGGCGGCATATGGATCAAATTGCAAAACATACCACCGCAGATGATTTGCCGCAAAATACCCCGAGCAGGCCAAAGAGACAATACCCAGCTGGATGGGAATCGGCCCATAGGAAAAAAATATCTCATAGACCCCCTGATGCTGGCGCAGGTATTGTTCCACCTCCGGCTGCCATGGTATCTTTGTTTCCGTAATCCAGCGTTTCATGATTTGTTTCGGGCACATCTGCAAAAGATCGTGCAGGAACCGTTTTAAATATAACTTACCGGTCGTTGCCGCTTTAATCTGTCGCCTGTCTTGTAAAGCCAGTATGCCCAGCGTATAGCGTGTCTGGCGAAAAGAACGAACCGGCTCATAGCGGGAAATGTGAAAGCCCCTATACTCTTCCATCAGCGGGTCGGCTTTTGACCAGCGCATGGTCAAAATATCCACGATAAAATTCTTTTGCAACTCAAAAAGAATCGGCATTAAAACATTTGTATTTGCATTTTCGTGCGGATAAAAAGAGTGTGTATATATCAAAATATGCTTCATGCCTTTATTGTACCTGAAAGAAAGCGGCTCTTGCATGCGGATCCATTTCACCTATGTTAAAATCAGAGCGTATGTCCAATGCGAAAAAGCAGTTGAAAATCGGTGCTTTGATCTCCTATTTTTCTATTTTCTTTGGCGCCATAACGGCTTTGATCTATACCCCGTGGATGGAGCGGCAGATCGGTCAATCCAACTATGCCCTGTATAATCTTGCCTTTTCATTTATCAGCTTATTCCTTGTCGATTTCGGCTTAGGCACAGCGACTTCTCGTTATGTCGCCAAATTTCGGGCGGAGGGAAATGAAGATCAAGTGAATGCGGCCGTTTCCTTGATTACCAAACTGTATTTGATCATTGATGCGGTTATTTTTACGGTTTTACTCATCATGTACGGCTTGATCAGCACGATTTATCATGGGCTGACCGTTGATGAAATCACCATTTTCAAGCGGCTTTATCTGATGATCGCTTCTTTCAGTATCTTTTCTTTCCCCTTTACTTCCTTAAGCGGCATTCTGCTGGCTTATGAAGAATTTATTCCCTTAAAACTCTGTGATTTCGGGCAGAAGATGGTTTCCGTTTTGCTCATTATCTGGATGCTCATGCACGGCTTCGGGGTAATCGGGCTGGTTGGCGCCACGATCGGCAGCGGTCTGCTCTTTATTTTTATCCGCTGGGTGATCATTCGCAAAAAAACGAATGTACGGCTGCATTTTACGATTCGCGATCCCCAGCTGATGAAATCACTGCTTGGCTTTTCCGTCTGGACAGCCATTATGAGTCTGGCTTCTCGAGCCAGCTTCACCCTGGCGCCGACCATACTCGGCATTGTTTCCGACAGTACGCAGATTGCCATTTTTTCTCCGGCCAATGTTCTTGAAGGTTATTTTTATCTTCTTGCTTCTGCTGTCAACGGCTTGTTTCTGGCACGCATTTCCAACTACATCGCAGCCAATGAAGAGCACCGTATTCAAACCCTGATGATTAAAATCGGCCGCTATCAGCTGGCCGTCATGGGACTTATATTCATCGGCTTTGCCTGCGTCGGACAAGATTTTATGCGCGTATGGATGGGCGAGCGCTATATCCAAAGTGCTTTTGCCGCCTTTCTGATTTTTATTCCCGACCTGCTCCTGTTCACACAACAGATTGCCAATACCGCCATTATCGCTAAAAATAAGCTCCGCCCGGCCGCCATGATTTCCGTCATTTCCGCACTTGTCTGCATTTTGCTTTCGCTTCCCCTCTCCCATCATTATGGAGCGATCGGCGCCTGCTTTGCCATCGCCACATCATATATGATCAGTTTTCTTTATATGAACCATGTTTATACTAAAGAACTTCATCTGAATATTCCTCTTTTCTTTCAAAAATGCTACGGCAGTTTCCTTCTTCCCGATTTGCTCACATATACGCTTTATGTATTTTTACTGAAGCGATGGCTTCCCTTCGACGGCTGGAAAGGCTTAGCAATCAAAGTCATATTGATTTTCATTTTGTATTCTGCTATGCTCTGGAAATTGGGCTTAAATGCTGAAGAGAAAAACTATATCCGAAAATTCTTTATACATAAAGGAGCATAACCTCATGACGCAAGAACTAAGACCATGGCTTGTCGATGTGCCGACGGCCGTTAACATATGGATTCGCCCCCATTGCCAGAAAGAACAGTTTTCCGCTATCCGAAAAGCCCGTCCCCGCATCCTTTTTCTGATTTCCGACTGCGGCCGTAATGAAGCGGAGATGAAAAAAGTTTTGGAAAACCGCACGATGGTCGAATCCCAAATTGACTGGGATTGTCGTGTCTATAAGATTTATTCCGATACCAACTTGGGTATGTATCAGATGGCTATTAAAGCAGATGAAGTGATCTGGAAAACAGTTGACCGCTGCATATTTTTTGAAGATGATCAGATTCCATCCATATCTTTTTTTCAATTCTGCGCCGAACTGTTGGAAAAATATAAAGATGATCTGCGCATCAGTACCATCTGCGGCATGAATAATTTCGGTACTTCTGAAAACGTGCAATCCGATTATTTCTTTTCACCGCTTACCAATGTCTGGGGCTTTGCGACCTGGAAGCGCACAATGGATCTGTTTTACAACTTTTCCTATGGTCAAGATCCCTATATCATGCACCTTTTGGATGATCAGACGCGTTTTCGTAAAGACTTTCAGCGCAAAATTCACGGATACGCTTTAGATCAATATTATCAAGGGCACATCGCCTATACGGAATTTTTCTTTGAATTTGCCCGCTACGGGCATCATCAGCTCTGCATTGTTCCAAAGAAAAATATGATTACCAATATCGGCTATGGCGACGGCGCGGCGCACGCTCCAAAGCGGATGGCTATTCCGCGCTCTTTGCGCTGTGCATTTGATTTACCGCGCTATGAAGTTGAATTCCCCCTAAAACATCCGCAATATGTGATCTCCGATACGCTCTATGAGCGAAAAAGCTATGACCTGCGTCAGGAGCGAACGGCTTGGCAGCGGACGATGCGCATGCTGGAAAGCAAATATCTCTATCTGCGCTATGGCGGTAACCTTATGACCGGTATCCGCCGCGTCATGCACCGTATGCTGCATACAAATGAAGAGATTGAGAAATAACACGCTCAATCTCTTTTTTATTGATATAGTTTTTCAATTACCGCACAAATATGATCAGCGTCTTGCAAATCAAGATCCGCATATAGCGGAAGGGTCAATATCCGATTGCTGATATGCAATGCAATCGGCGTCGATTCCGGGCTGAAACGGCCGGCATAACAGTCGATCGCGTTGGTCAAAGGATAAAAATACTTTCGTGCAAATACGCCCTGCTCTTTTAAGGCCGCACATAGCTGATTACGGGTTTTGCCAAATATATCTTCATGCACAACGATCGGAAAATAAGCATAATTGGAAACGACATCTTTCTGTTCCTGGGCCAGTTGTAAACCGGGTATCTTTGTCAAGCGCTCCATATAGTACTTGGATATGCGTTTTCTTTTAGCGATTTCATCCTGTACATGGCGCAGATTGCACAAGCCCATCGCCGCACAGAATTCATTCATTTTGGCATTACAGCCGATGCCGTCCACATGTTCGGCATCTTTAATACCGAAGTTCCGCAGCTTATCAAACTCACGCCCGAAATCCGTATCATGATAGCAGACCGCGCCGCCCTCAATCGTATTGAATACCTTGGTGGCGTGAAAACTGAAACAGGACACATCGCCGAAACTGCCGATTCCTTTGCCTTTATATGTTTCCCCAAAGGCATGCGCCGCATCGTAAATGACCTTCAATCCATATTTTTCCGCAATCGCCTCAATCGCTTCCACATCACATACCGTGCCATAAACGTGCACCGGCACAATGGCACAGGTACGGTCGGTAATCAAGGCTTCTATCTTTGCCGGATCCATGGTGAAATGAATGGGATCAATATCACAAAATACCGGTTTTAAGCCATTGCGAACAATTGCGTGTGTCGTAGAAACGAATGTAAATGGCGTGGTGATGACTTCCCCTTGCAGATGAAGCGCCTGCATGGAAAGCTCCAGGGCCATATGACCGTTGATACATAAATCAAGATGCGGCACGTCCAGATATTGCTGCAGCTGTTCTTTTAACTGCTCATGTTTGACGCCCATGTTGGTAAGCCAATGTGTTTCCCATATTTCCTGAATTTCCTGCATGTATTCATCCATGGAGGGCATGGATGAACGGGTTACCATGATTTCTTTTTTCATGCATCCTCCCTATTCCGCTTACGGCCTGCTTCCCTCTGTTCAGATTACGGTGCTGATCGGCCCGCCGAAAAGATCCAGCTTTTGTAATAATTTCTTCATGCCTTCAACATCTAAACGCTGTGTATTATCGCTGTCATACTCCTGAATGGTATCCATTTCCTTATTCCCTCTGGAAACAAACTTATCGTAATTCAGATCACGATTATCCGCATGAATCTGGAAATAGTTTCCCAGATCGGACGCCCGAATCATTTCTTCACGCGTTACAAGAACTTCATACATTTTTTCGCCATGACGCGAACCGATATAGTGAATGGTATTATCGGCATGCTTCAATTCCAAAATAGCCCGCGCCAAGGTATCAAGTGTCGCCGCAGGTGCTTTCTGCACAAAAAGAGAACCCTGATCCCCATATTGAAACGCATACAGGACAAGATCAACCGCATCTTCCAGCGTCATCATGAAGCGGGTCATATGCGGATTGGTAATTGTCAGCGGCTGATCGGCGGCAATCTGTTCACAGAACAGCGGAATCACCGAGCCGCGTGAAGCCATGACGTTTCCGTAACGTGTCAGACATAGTACCGGATCTTTCGCATCCATCTGCCGCGAACGGGCAATGACATTTTTTTCCATCAATGCTTTTGTCATTCCCATGGCATTGATCGGATAAGCCGCTTTATCCGTAGAAAGAAACACCGCCTTTTTAACATGATTGGAAACACAGGCGCGGATGACGTGATCGGATCCCAGTATGTTTGTCCGCACAGCCTCCAGCGGATAAAACTCGCAGGAAGGAACCTGCTTCAATGCCGCCGCATGAAATACATAATCGGCGCCGCGAAAAGCCCCCTCTATGGAATCATAATTGCGCACATCGCCAATATAAAATTTCAATTTTTCAAAAGAAGTCGGATATTCCGCCTGATAGCGATGCCGCATATCATCCTGTTTCTTTTCATCACGCGAAACAATACGAATTTCGCGAATATCCGTATTCAAAAAACGCCGGGCAACCGCGTTGCCGAATGAACCCGTTCCGCCGGGAATAACAAGCACTTTGTCTTTGAAAATAGATTCTGCCATAGCTCCTCCGTTCATTGTGCTATTTTAACACCATTATCGGTTTACAATCTGACCGTCATCCACACCTTCTGTACTGTCTTTAATGAATAAAATCTTAAACGTCATAAACATGATGCGGATATCCAGTAATAACGAAAAATTCTCAATATACAGCAAGTCAAACAACAATTTATCCCGAAGCCGCGTATTGTACTTGCCATATACCTGCGCATAGCCCGTAAGTCCGGCTTTTACTTTCAAGCGATAGTTGAATTCCGGCAATTCTTTTATAATCGTATGCACAATTTCCGGGCGCTCCGGACGCGGACCGACAACCGACATATCCCCCTTTAAAATATTTAACAGCTGCGGCAGCTCATCAATCCGAAGGGCGCGAATTGTTTTTCCGATATGTGTAATCCGCTCATCATGTTCGCTGGCAAGACGAGCAATGCCGTCCTTCTCCGCATCGATCCGCATGGAACGAAATTTAATAATCGCAAATGGACGGCCATATTGCGTCAAACGCGTCTGGTGATAAAATACGGGACCGCCATCTTCCAGCTTAATCAAAAGAGCCGTTATGAGCATGATCGGACTTGTCAGCAATATAAAGAACAATGAAAACAGAATATCCCATATCCGCTTCATGATCTTGGCAATCTGCGACGGCCCGAAGTTATTCAATTTCAAAACCGGCGTATCCACCAGATAAACATGATGGGCGTTGCTGACGATCACGTCGTACAGATCCGGCAGCAGATAAAGACTTTTATTCTTCTCATAGCAGAAAGAAGTCAGCCTTTCTTTCGCTTCCGGCGTCAATCCCGACGCAATGATGCACTCATAATCTTGTATCTGATCCAAATGATCTTTAACCGTTTCAAAACAGTCCTGACGGATGATACGATAGGCATTGGCCTGGCTCCGTATAATCCTTTCCTGCACGGATGCATCATCCTTCTCTTTTCCTTTGATCAGCCATGTTTTTCGGGGTGGAAAAAAAGAATAATAAATTTTATTCAGGACGACATTGGCAATGACAACAAGCAGAATTTCAATAACCAAATAGAAAAAAAACTGGCCGGCCGGCAAGGCATGCTTATTAGTCAAAGTGACCTGCAAGAATATCAGAAGGTTTGAAAAGACCAAGGCGATCAATTGCGAAAAAATGAGATCACCGGTTTTTTTATAGCCAAGCTGAAAGCCTTCATACATGGAATTAAATGTAATTAAAGCGGCGGCATATAAAGCGACAACAAGATAATTTCCCCAAAAATAATAATAAACATAGCGCCTGAAAAAAGAGAACCAAACTGCCGAAAAGGCAATGGTCAGAAACAGAATTTCCAAGCTGTTCATCAAAAAGCGAACGGAACGCTGCGTTCGTTCATTGTTCCTTTGTCTCATACAACGGCTATTTTACAATGTTTTCTCATATTGCGCATAAAGACTTAAAATCTCGTGATCAATAACCTTTGCATCATATTTCTGTACGTCCATAGCCGCCTGCTTTGTCAAACGTTGATTCAGGTTTTGATCAAAGCGCAAACGATTAACGGCCCGAATCAATTCTTTCTTGTTGTTTAGCGGATATAAAAGGCCGTTTTTTTCATGGGCAATCAGATCACGATTGCCGCGAACACTGCTGGCCACCACCGGAACATTGGCAGCCATCGCCTGCATGACGGAAACCGGAAGCCCTTCACGCAAGGAGGGTGAAAGATACAGATCAACGCCATATAAAAGGCGCAGCACGTCTGTTCGATAGCCAAGCAGATGAATCTGTTTTTCAAGACCGTGCGCGATGATAAACTCTCGATAAGCTGATTCCAAAGGCCCTTTTCCACAAAGAATATATTGCAAATGTATGTCCTTTTTGAAAGCATCCAGCAGGCTTTCCATGACAAACAGCTGATTTTTATTTTTGTTCAGATCGCCCATCGACAACATCACAAAATCACCGGCGGATAGACCAAGCTCACTCCTGATTTTCAAGCGCGATGTCTTAGCGGCTTTAACCGCTTCAAGATCCACGCCAACGCCAAAAATCCATACGACACGGCCCTGTGTTTTCAGATGGAATTTTTGAGCAGCCTGGTAATCTTCTTCGTTGATCGTCACCAGCACATCGGTAAACCGTGCGCCGATACGCTCCATGGTTTTATAAATGGTGCGATTCAGCAATGGCGCCCCGTCAAAAAAATGAAAACCGTGTGCCGTATAGATGACTTTCGCTTTTCCATGACGACTCGCAAAACGGGTAAAAAAACTGCTGATCGGCGTATGACAGGAGATGATGTCATATTGATTTTGACTTAAAATCTCCTTTATTTGCTGATAGGCTTTGAGATTATCCATGGATAGTGGATTACGCGACCAGGCAACGTCAAACTTATGGTGAATGTCGGCATTGGTATAATCACCTTTACTGGCCACATCCACCTGGTGCCCTCTTTCATGTAACTGGCGGATGATCCGCAGATGATGAGAAATAATATGATTATCCACCGTTGCCACAAACAATATTTTCATGATTGATCTCCTGGGGATATGCCGCATCGGTATACCCCTTTTCAAAAATAATATCCAGCGGCAATATCCGTGCGTAATACATAGCTCCGGCCCTTGTCAGATGGCGGCAGTCATGTGAGAACAGCTTATGATCCGGCGTAAAGGCATAAACTTCTCCCGTTTGCGCTTCAATCGGTGCGATCAGGTCAATATACTGCTTTCCCCATTCTTTTTTCCACTCTTCATTCAACATGATATATGCTGAGGAAAGCGGAATTGTTGTTTCATAATAGTTTTCTGTGTATCGCTTTGCATAGACATATCCGTTGCTCATGCCGAAACTTTTTGTTCCGATACCATAAACCTGATTTTTATTTTTCAAATGTTTCCAGACTTCCTTGGGAATATCTGAGCGATATCCAAAGTCAAATAAATAATCACAATGCTCCATCTGCGCAATCGGCACCGATATAAAATCAGGATAATAAGAAATATTCAATTGCTCTCCATAGACCGATTCCAATAAAATATTCCCAAAATCGCGCGCGAAACTGTTTCCTACAAGCAACACATTATTGCCTGTCTGCGTGTTCGTGAAATCGGCCTGATATGCATAGATCCGGTCAATATAAGCAGTATTGAAATGCGGCGGTACGTTGACCGCTTTCACATCCAGTTCCGGAATATCCCGGACAACGCCTGAATTTTTATATACCGCAAAACAAAATATGGAAACCGTCGTCGATAACAACAGTGCTTTCCTTATAATCTTTTTTTTAAAATAAAGCTTTTTTTCAAAAAGATCATAAGCCCATTCTGATAAAAGTATCGTCAGTAATGTGCATCCTGCAAAAGCGACAATCGACGGTCTATGATCAATGAAATAACGATAAAAGGCGAATATCGGCTGTTGCCAGAGAAAGATTTCAAATGAACGCGTTCCAAGATAGGAAAGTATTTTCCATTTTCGATGCACGGCAATATTTCCATGTAAGATCAATGCGGTCAGAAAAACCGTCATCGGCAAAAAAAGCTTATTTGCCATGGAGAAATGTTGTGGCTGTATATGCGCGCCGATGGCGATGGTATTCTCCTTTAGAACATTACGCATTGAGAAAAGTCCGAACAGAATGATCAAAATAAGGATCAGATAAGCACCTATATAATACTTCCTTTCCAAACGTTCCGTTTTCCGTAAACCAATACCCGCCAGACCGCCGAGCGTAAATTCAAAAAGACGCGTGTGCAGAAAATAAAATGGATCAAACGGTTTTAAAGGAAACAGAAATAGCAGAAAAGAAAGAAGCGTACAAACCATCAGGGTGATTTTCAAACGACTCTTTTTTTTTCCTAAAAGATACCATACGCTCAACAACAAGGCGGGAATAAAAATATAAAACTCAAACAGTACACCCAGATACCACGTGTGCATCAGCGGTTTGAAATCATTTCGTATATCCCAATAATTTCCGCCCAGGAAATATTGCAGCAGGTTATTTGAAAAAAAGAATGTGGCCAGCGCGTTTTCAGCCAAATTCTGATAATCGACCGGCATCATCATAAAATATCCCACCAGCAAGGTGAGCACAGCGACCAGAATTGTCAACGGCCATAGGCGGATCAGACGTTGCTTTATGAACCGGATATAATGAAAATGATCTGTTTCCATGAGATCGACGATTTTAGGAATCGTCAGAAAACCGCTGATGACCAGAAAAACATCAACGCCAAGGTATCCGGATCGGCAGATTCCGAAATGATAAAAAAACACACCGATCACGGCAATTCCCTTTAATAAATCAATATCTTTTCTTCTACATTTTTCCATGGGCCTGTCAATATTTTATCAAAATTCGATTTGCCTTTTATCGCCTTGTGATGACTTTGTTTTTTAAAATCACAAAAAGCGCGCATGCAAGAATAGCGGAAAAAAGCTGCACAAGATAAAGAAGCGGCCAGTAAAGAGAAGTGACAAATGGTATTTTTTCAAATAGATAATAAAACAGAACATGCATCATATAAATCGACATGGCATGCCGCGAAAAAAATCTCATGATCCGCGGCATCCCTTTTTTTCGGCAAATGGACTTACCTGTTTCATACAATGCGCAGGTGATCCAGATACCATAAGATGCATAATACAGCTGCGGCGGCGTTTTAAAAGCCTGCATGGAAGCCCCATGCAGCACAAAGGAACATGCCAGCCAGGTAAAAAAGAAAATCGTGAACATCAGCCAACGCTTTGCCGTATCCGCCTGATATAAGCACATTCCTGCAAATGACAACAACGCATAGCCGATCGTAGATGAGATCAGGTAGGTAAACAGCTTTCCGATCAGTCCGGGGAAAATATCCGTTATGGCTAAAAACAGGAAATCATTTGTCAAAAACAATGCAGGTAAAAGCAAAATAAGCCATTTTACCGGTGTGCTGACCACTATTTTGCGCAAAAGAGGATTGAACAGTGCGGTTGTAAAAAGAACACGGAAAATCCAGATAAACATGAGACCGCCCTGGGTAAGCGCAAAAGATTTCCAGATCATGCTTATGGAAAAAGAATCATGAAAAACGAAGTAAAAAAATAAAAAATACACACATAGAAATGCCCATACCGGTAAAACGAGTCGTTTAAATCTCCGCCATGCATAGATAAACCACTTTTCTTGTGCGTGTCGCTGATAAGACAGCAGATAACTGATTCCCGAAATCATCACCAGCATGGAAACATCAAATTCCCGGATTTCAAACGCATAATCCGGAATATGACAATGAGCCAGAATAACCAAAAATATCCCGATGATTCGCAGATAATCGATAACGGAATCTCTTGTCGGCTTATTTGTTTCCATCATTATTTTTCTCTGAAACGCATCGTTTCAATTCCGCGATTTCATAGTTTAGCTTTCCCATATCCTGCTTCATTTTGCTCGTCTGCAAAAACAAGTAATAATTAAACAGAAATAATAATGCAATCATGACCAGGAACAAAAAGTTGGTGACGGAATAAATTCCGATCAAACCAGCAAGATCTGCCGCAATACCCGGAAATATGGAAAATAAGAAGATAATCACTGCCCAGGTAATCCATAAAATAGCATAGCGGATTTCCATTTTCTCATGAATGGAACTGCGGACAACATACACAACTATAAATAATGTTGCCACGATCAAAACCATTCGCAATCCGATCGGTATATTGACTGTCGACATATTCTCCCCCTTTTTCCCTCTGTTATTGCAAAAATAAGATGCTGATCAGAACATCATACATAAACCTGATCGCCGCCGCCGGTTTTTGAAAATAACTGATTCCGCGCATCCGCTCTTTCATCTGTACCGGAACTTCTTCCACTTTATACCCTCTTTTCAGCACATAGGCCACCGCGTCCGGTTCAGCGATAAAATTCATTGCCTCGGAAAATTCTTTCAATACCTTTGCGCCTAATGCCCGCATGCCGGAAGTCGGATCGGTTATCTTTCTCCCGGTTTTGACCCAGATCGCAAAACTCAGCAGACGTGAGCCGATCATCCGCATGGTAAACGATTTTTTCTTGTCTATATAGCGTGAGCCAATCACATAATCATTGCCCCTTTGAACTGCTTCAATCAATGCATGGATATATTTTGGCGGATGCTGACCATCACCATCCACAACAATCGCTACGTCATAGTCGTGTTCCCTGGCGTAGCGAAAGCCCATCTGGGTCACGGCCGCAAGACCGACATTCACCGGTAAATTTAAATGCGTATACTGATTCTTTTTTAATATTTCTTCCGTTTCATCATCACTGAAATCATTAATAACAAGTGTTTCCCAGCCCAACGCATGAATTTCCGGTAAAAGAACCGGCAGGTTTTCAGCCTCATTGTGTGCCGGAACAATAATCAATACGCGCTGTTTTGAACGATCCTGAAAGCCCATACGCATCTATTATACAGAATCACGGAACAATACAGCCGCTAAATTTCAGCCTGCTTGTCTTCGCCTTTTCATCATCCAATCTTTCCGATCTCTTCGCAAAACAAAAACTCATTTCGTTTTTCTATTCCCCACCGCTATATCATAGATAAACGGAATATATTTCCGCAAAAGAAAACCGACGCCAAGACAGATCACAATGGTGATGGAAGATAAAACTGTCCGCCAGAACAAGGCATATATTCCGCTTACCGGAACATCCGCAATCAGATGATCCAGATGCAGAGCATTGAAAATTCGGCGTACAAGAGAAAGTCCGAGCGGATGCGACGCATATAGAAAGAAGCTCATGGTTTGATACCAGTGCTTTTGCTTATAATATGTTCCATCTTTGAAAATCCATATAAACAGGAACGCATGCATGGCTAAAAACCGATATATCGCGTTATATGGCGCAAATAAAAGGTATAAGACCACAAGCCGGCCGAGCACATTCGCCCCTTTTCCATATACTTTTTGCAACACAAAATCGCGAAAATGCAGAGCCAAAACAATTCCCAGCGCATATGCATAGACATACGACCAGCAACGATTGATATAGCGGGCCGCTTCATCACTCAGAAAAGAGAAAATACGGAAGTCCGGCTGTATAACAAACGTCCATATGCCGATGACGATCAAAAGGAGGATACTGATTTTTTTATTTTTGAATATAAACGAATTGACCGGCGCCAGCAGCGCAAGTACTGTAACCATTTCCAGAAACCAAAATGCGGGACAACCTTTTGATAACAAATACCAGGAAACAACATCTCCGACTCCATGAAAAGATGGATGGGTATATAAAATGCCCAGTGTATTCCAAGCAAAATATGGAATCAGATTCCGCATCAGACGACCTCTGATCTTTGAAGATGCCTTTTGCGCATCATAATTATAAAACAGCAGAAAGGACGAAATTGTCATAAAAACACTTAGCGCCGCTGCGGTAAAGGCGAGCAGATCATCAAAAAAACGCAGTGCAAGAAAGTCCAGACCGCCGCCTGCCTGAACATGCGTAAATGTCGCTCCATGCGCAAAAACGATGACGATCGCCATCAAAATCTGCACGGCATATATTTTATTGATAAATTCTTCACTCGTTTTTACACGCTGCACATGTTCTCCTCAATCATTTATTTGTTTATCATACAACACTTTGTCATCAGGCCAAAATATTCTCTTGAAAATGCTAGAATAGAACTCATGAAACGATGTCTTGTCATTCCGGGCCCGTTTGTCCCTCATAACGATACCATTACCAAGCTGGTTTACAAGCAGCTGCGGCTTTTGGATATGGAATATGACGTTTGTGCTCTTGAAAATGATATCGACAACAGTTTACTAAAACGATTAACGCAAGATCCTTGTTATGCGAAATTCCATACTCGTTTTGTCGATCAATATCATCATGTACTCTTTTCCCTTCGCAACATCAATCTCTTGAAGGGCCTGTACCACATGAAACGCTATGTGAATACCGCCGTCTCCATGTATACGGATCAGGAATACATATATACAAACAGCTGGCCCTGTTATACGATACGGGCGGCACGTAAAATTCAGTTGAAACATCCTCATGTAAAATGGATTGCGTCCTTTTCTGATCCGATCAACCACAGTCCATATAAATATGATCAGCAAACCTACGCTTCTTATTCATTGCCGGAAAAAATCGCTTTCAAACTCTATTGTCGCTATTATGTTGTTGACGCTGATGAGGCAAACGCCTTTGAGCATGCCGATCTTCTCGTTTTCATCTGCCCGGAGCAACGTGATTTCATGATTCGGCAATATGTCCGTTTCTTCGGGAAAATATCCAAAGAGGAAATTTTAAAAAAGTGCGTGATTGTTGCGCTCAACTATATTCCGGAATGGAATACATTAACTCCCTGTCCTTTGCCGTCTGCGCATAAAACTTTTGTCCTTGCACATTTCGGCAGGGTATATGGGCTTCGCCTTGGCGCGGAATTTATCTATGCTCTGCGGCGTTTTTGCGATACTTATCCGAATATTCCGTTAAGCGTTGATCAATATGGCGAGTTTCGCAAAAAAGATCGAAAACTGATTCATACCCTGCAGCTGGATCATGTCTTTCATCTTCATGAGCGTGTCGCTTTTGCAGCATGCATGGAAAAAATGAAAGCGGCAAATGCCGTTCTTCTATTGGATACCATTCTTCCGGATGATGAGATACAGCCTTATCTGCCAAGTAAGATTCTGGAATATTCTTTATTGCGCAAAGATGTTTTGACGATTACAACAAGGACAAGCCCCAGCTATCGCATCTGTCAAAAAAGCGGCGCACTAGTCTGTTCCTATGATCGCAATGATATTTTTCGGGGACTGGAAAAGATCATCCTGCAAAAGCAATCATCTAAAATCAATTATGCTTTAACCAATGCTGAAGCAATCCAGGATCTGAAAACCAAAATCAACGCTCTTGCTTCTGGGTAGCCGTTTTCTTTACAACCAACGACATGAAGACGAAATTAACCGGTACATAAATCGGAACGGAAGCCAGTTTTGCAAATCGGATCGGAATACCAAAACCATGATGCAATAATTCCACTAAAAGAAATGTCAGGCACCAGCCCGGTACATAGCTGATGGGAAACGACAGAAAGCTCTTCCATGAATAGGCCTCATGATACGTCCATTTCATATTCATCAGATAAGATGGCACAAAAGCCAGCACATCGGCAAGCATGCTGGCGCTTCCCACTTCTAAGTTCATCGCGATCAGAAATTTATTCAGCAAAAGCGCAATCGCAGTATTTAAGACGCCGATTACGCCGAATATCAAAAACTGTCGATTCATGAATTTGGCTTTAATCTTGCTCAACATGCATTCTATTCTATCAAAAAATATTCCTCTTCAACAAAAAGAAAAGTGCACCGCACACGGGAGTTTTACAGTGCTCAAGTGAAAAGTTAAATTCCACTTCAAGGGTGTGGGTGTTAAATTTAGACATTCATTAAATTCCAGTTGAACTTACTCTTACATTTCAAGCTTGAAAGTTTCTTGATGGTTGATTTCAGTAGATTAAAGTTGATTACAAGTTTCTTGATAGTTGACTTAAATAACTGACACAATAAAAATAACAAATAAAGGAAATTAGGAGGTTTTAAAATGGAACTTATTAGAGAATATTTACCTATATTAATACCAATTGTTGTTTTAGAAGTTGGGCTTATGGTTTACGCATTGAGGCATTTATTAAAACATAATAAATATAAATTTGGAAATAAGATAATGTGGATAGTCATAGTTGTTTTAATACAAATTATTGGTCCTGTTTTATATTTGACAATAGGGAAGGACAGCGAATAATGGATGCTCTTAAAATAGATAATCTTTATAAATCTTTCGGAAATCATATTGTATTAAATGGACTCTCTCTATCTATTCCTGAAAAAACCATATTTGGTTTTTTAGGTAAAAATGGTGCTGGTAAGACTACAACAATGAAAATGATTTTAGGATTTTTGAGAATTGATGAGGGGAGTATTGAAGTCTTTGGAGAAAAAGTAAAATATGGACAGACAAACACTAATCGTTTTATAGGGTATTTACCGGATGTACCAGAATTTTATGGATATATGACGCCAAAAGAGTATCTTAAATTATGTGGATCTATAACTGGGATGATTGATGATGAGATAACAAAAAAGAGTAAGGAATTATTAGAATTAGTTGGATTAAATGGAGTTGATAAAAGAATAAAAGAATTTTCAAGAGGTATGAAGCAACGTTTAGGAATTGTTCAGGCTCTATTAAATAGTCCTAAATTGTTGATTTGTGACGAACCTACGTCAGCACTTGATCCAGTTGGCAGAAAAGAAATATTAGATATTCTTAGGAAAATAAAATCAACAACAACGGTAATTTTTTCGACACATATTTTATCTGATGTTGAATCTATTTGTGATCATGTCGTTGTCTTAGATGATGGGAAAAACGTATTGGAAGGTTCAATCGATGAGCTGAAGAATATGAAGCGATCAAATGAAATAGAGATAAAATTTATATCTATTGATGAATTGATTAAGTTTAAAAATAATAATCTAATTATGAAAATGAAACATAAAGAGGAAGAAAATGTCTTGATCTTATCAGGAGTTTCTTCTAATAAGGTAGCGCTAAATATATTGCAAGAGATTTGTAATGAGAAAATTCTCCCTCTTGAATTTAGTGTAAAAGAACCAACATTAGAAAATATTTTTATGGAGGCAATTAAACCATGAGGGTGTTTATCTCATTAATAAAAAAAGAAGTAATCGAAAATATTAGAACTAAAAAGATATTGGTGATTTTGGGTTTGTTTGTATTTATTGGACTGATAAGCCCACTTACTGCAAAGTTAACCCCGCTTATTCTTCGTTCTATTGCAACTGAGGGTATTGATATTAAGGTTGCTACACCAGCTGAAATTGACTCGTGGATACAATTTTTCAAAAATGTAAATCAGATTGGGATGTTTGGACTTGCTATTTTATTTAGCACACAAATTACCAATGAAATTCAAAGAGGAACTTTGATTAATTTGCTGTCGAAGGGACTGCCAAGATATCAAGTAATAATATCAAAATGGTTTTTTAATACGGTTATGTGGGTGAGTTCATATTGTGTTTGTTTTCTTGTTGCATTTGGATATACAAAATACTTTTTTGAGAATACATTTGCCATCAAAAATATTATGATGGCAGCATTGCTTCCGCTAATTTTTGGAGTATTTTTGATTTCAGTGGAAATATTAGGTGGTGTTATTGCTGAAAATGTCATAGGAACATTGGTACTCACTGCAGGTGCTATAGTTTTGCAATTCATTCTTTCTTTGAAAGATGAAATCGTAAAATATATGCCAATTGCTTTGCTTGAAAAACCAGTAAATCTAATTAAGGGAATAGGTTTTAATGATTATTTTATTCCTATTATTACAACCTTTGGTTTAATAATCATTTGTGTTATTAGTTCTATTGTTGTATTAAACAGAAAGCAAATGTCATAAAAAGGAACGGATTATATGTTGAAAATTGCAGAGAATATTTCTCGAAGAAGAAAAGAAAAGAATATAACGCAGGAAGAACTTGCGGATTTTATGATGGTTACAAAAGCCTCGGTTTCTAAATGGGAATCAGGTCAAAGCTACCCGGATATTTTATTGTTACCTAAGATTGCAACATTTTTCAATATTACTGTAGATGAATTAATTGGGTATGAACCACAATTATCAACTGAGCAAATTAGCAGAATGTATGAATCTTTTGTAGATGAGATTACAAAAGAAAATTTTGATGAGGTGGTAAAAAATATTAAATCAATAGTAAATCAGTATTATTCATGTTTTAAGTTACTTTATGACATGGGCGTTTTAATGGTTAACCATTGTGGACTGGTTGAAGAAATAGAAAAAAGACGAGAATATATAGAGTACGCCAATAATATATTAAATAGAGTTTGTGATTATTCAAATGATATTACCTTAGCAAGAAAAGCACTAACTATGAGAGGTGTATGTCTACTTCAATTAGGACAAGCAAAAGAGGCATTAGAAATTTTGCCATCATTAGATGAGTTGTTTATGTCAACGGATTGTTTAGTTGCATCTGCTTATTTGCAAACGGAAAATGATGATGTTGTAGATACAAAATTACAAGTGCTGATTCTTACAAATATTACTGATTTAGTAAATTTGCTAATGATGAAAAGTAATCTTAAAGATGATAATTGGAATGAAACCTGTGAAAAAATTGAAGATTTAATACAAACGTTTGATTTGGTGAAGCTTAATATAACTATGGTTTTAAATTTTTATTTGACTATAGCATTGCATTACAACAATGATAAAAACATTGAACTGGCGAATAAATATATAGAAAAATATTTAAAAGCTCTTATAGATAAAGACGAAAATTCATTTGAAATAGGTGGCGATCAATATTTTAACAAAATAGATACTTGGCTTGAGGAAAACTTGATTTTAGGAAATAAGCCTAATAGAAATCATAAGTTAATATATAGTTCCTATTTAGATGCCCTGACTAAAAACAAAGAATTTAAGAATGCAATTGATTTTGATAGTACGAAGAGGCTAATAAAAAAAGCTGAAGATAAGTTAGCTGTTTTGAATAAAAAATAGTGTAGGATCTTCTTTAGTGATATTTTATGGAGATGCTTATGAGAGGAGTAAGAATGATTTAAGTGGTAATGGAGGAATTTACAATGAGTTATTTAGGGGCTATTTATCTTATAGAAAAAGTTTATAGACCTTTTTGATTCGTGTAAATATCCTAAAAAAATATATTTAAAGCTCCCTTTGTTTACCCCGCCCTTCTTTCTAATCTATTTTGAAGCTGATCCAATTTTAGAATGTCATTTTGGATAGTGTTCATATATTTGATCCATCATAACCATGAGGTCTTTATTCTGCTTATACAATTCAATATAAACATTGTAGTACGGCTCATATTGTCTTGTATTTTCTAAGTTTGGATCATATATTTTCCCCGCGCCTATCAGTTTCTTAGCTTCCGGAAAATCTTTAATATGATTTACGCCTATCATTGCCATGAGTGCATCACCATAACTTGCACCAATCGTTACAGATGGGGTTTGTAACTGGAGTCCTAGTACATCTGATAACATCTGTATCCAATACTTATTTTTAGTGCCACCGCCTGTTACCATGATTTGATGAATAGGAATCCGTAATTCCTTGAAAATCTCAAAATGATGTTTGATCGAATAACATACTGATTCATATGCGGCTCTCATAATATGTTTTCGCGTATGTGCTAAATTCAATCCAAAAATCATACGATGAAATGTAGCTTGAGAATCCCGTTTGTAAGCGGAGACTCCCGTTTGGTAAA
>CAUTVM010000008.1:0-34785 GCA_963541855.1 uncultured Erysipelotrichaceae bacterium | reverse complement strand
CCTTTTAATTCTCCTTGCAGATATGCCGGTAAATGACTTCTTAAAAGCGTGCAGGCGGCATGCTTCAAGCGCCCTTCCAGTTGTGACAATGTTTCATCGGGGCCGATCGGAATGGCGACTTTTGCATACACGTCGCCAGCGTCCATTTTTTCCACCATCTGCATCAGGCAGACACCGGTTTGCGTATCTCCCGACCAAATGGCGCGATGCATCGGCGCTCCGCCGCGATATTTCGGCAATAAAGATGGATGGATATTCAAGCAGCCATACTTAGGAGCCTTTAATAAAACAGCCGGTACCATTTGTCCATAAGCGCATGTCACGATCAGATCAGGCCGTAAAGAAAGAATTGATTCCGCTTCCTCACGTAATTTTGACGGCTGCAGACAAGGCAAAGCCTGTTCCATGCAGAATTGGTGAACGGGCGAGGGCGTGACAATCTGCTTGCGGCCAACCGGTTTATCGGGCTGCGAAACGGCGGCGATCACGTTATAACCATCCGCCGTTAAGGTTTTTAAAACGGCGGTTGAAAAGTCTGTTGTTCCGATAAAAATAATGCGTATTTTTTCAAAATCATTTCGCATGTCTTTCCCCTTCACCAATGTTTATAATCGCTGTTATCATACACGAAAATAAACGATCGCAAAAGAGCGGATAACCTGAACGTTTCATTGCATTTTAACAAGGCGTTTGCTATAATCCATCTGTTTGAAAAGAGGAGGTTTCATCATGGCAAACATCAAGTCTCAGAAAAAGCGCGCCATTACAAACGCCAAAAAACAGGCGGTAAATCAAATGCAGAAGACGCAGGTCAAAAATGCAATCAAGGGAGTTCTTGCGGCCGTTGAGGCAAAAGACGTCCCCGGAGCAAAGAAGGCGCTTGATCATGCACATTCCACATTGGATAAGGCGGTCGGCAGTCATTTGAAAAAGAAGAATTATGCGGCCCGGCAGAAGTCCCGTCTGGCCAACGCCGTCAACAGCCTTGGAAAATAATCCGGCTGCACGCGAAACAATATACGTTTGCTTCTTTAAAAGCTGTCAGAAATTTTTTCGACAGTTTTTTCTTTTGAGCGATCTATACAACAATCAGATTATTGCAAAAAACTCGTCAAAATATTTAATTCTTGTTTTAAACTTTTCGTGTCCTCTTTTTCATCCCGACGCATCTGCAGAATATGTTCAATACGGCTTTTTCGGCGACCGCAATATGCACGATATTCCGGATCATTTTTCTTCATCAATAACGGCCCCAGAACACATTCCGCATACGTATAACCGATTGCTTTGGAACCATGAAAGGCCATCAGAATATAATCTTTTCCCCGATCCGATACATATCTTTCATCCATGATCATAAAATGATGATCGCTCAGCCACTTGCGCATGCTGACAGGATCATCATTGACTTGTACAATGATCTGCCGCAATGCGGATAAGCGCTCTTTCGCCGCTTCCAGAATATGAATCGCCGTGCGAAATCCCATGCCGGCAATCACCGCGCTGTCGACATCTGAAGGAACATGCGCAAAGCCATCTGATAAAATCGGAAAAATACGGCCCTGCAGATGAGCACGGGAAATTTCCATAAAAGCCGCCTGTAAAGGCCCTTGGGCAATATCACAGGCATAGGCCTTAACAATGCGGTTGGTCTGTATCAGAAAGATGCAAAGATGCGCATGATCACTGCCGATGTCGGCCAGAATGCTCTGTGGATTCACCATATCGGCAATCGCTGTTAAACGACGATTCATCACTTATCGAAAAAATCTTTCAGGCGCTTGGAACGGGTCGGATGTTTCAGCTTACGCAACCCCTTCGCCTCAATCTGGCGGATTCTTTCGCGCGTGACATTAAACTCACGTCCCACTTCTTCCAAGGTACGCGTGCGGCCGTCATATAGTCCAAAGCGCAGACGAAGAACCTTCTCTTCGCGCTCGGTCAGTCCCGAAAGAACATTATTGATTTCATCTTTCAGCAATTGATTGTTTGCATACTCATTCGGCGACATGGCATCTTTATCTTCAATAAAGTCTCCCAGATGAGAATCATCTTCTTCGCCAATCGGTGTTTCCAAGGATACCGGTTCCAAGGCGATTTTCTGAATCTCCCGCACTTTTTCCGGCGTTACGCCATCCATATGTGATGCGATTTCTTCCGCAGAAGGATCACGACCCAGCTCCTGAACAAGCTGGCGCTGAATGCGGGTCAGTTTATTAATCGTTTCGACCATATGAACCGGAATCCGGATGGTGCGCGCCTGATCTGCAATCGCACGCGTAATCGCCTGCCGGATCCACCATGTCGCATAGGTCGAAAACTTAAATCCCTTTCGATAGTCAAACTTCTCAACCGCTTTTACAAGACCCATGTTTCCTTCCTGAATCAGATCCAGAAACAGCATGCCGCGGCCGACATATTTTTTGGCAATGGATACGACTAAGCGAAGATTGGCCGAAATCAATACGTTCTTCGCCTCTTCATCTCCCTCTTCGATGCGTTTGGCGATTTGCGGTTCATCTTCCGGCTTCAACAAGGATACGCGGCCGATCTCTTTCAAATACATTTTGACCGGGTCGTTGAGGGAAACGCTGTTGTTGTGATTTGCCGAACTGTAAGCAGAAGAAATGATTTTCCGCATATTCGCAGGCGTTTCCGGCTGCGGCAGACGATCTTCCGCTTCTTCCTCTTCTTCCTCGTCCTGCTCTTCCTCTTCGCCGTCAGCTTCTTCTTCCGCATCGGCGTCATCATCCAGCAAGGCATCATCATCCTCGCCCATAGCCTCAATATCTTCCTCTTCGGAAACCGTCACATCCTGCTCACTAAACCAGTCCCAAAGCTGCTCCATATCATCATCTGCCATATCAATATGATCCAGAGCTTCCAGGATATCCTTTTGATAAATCAGGCCGTCCGCATGATATGCCGCAAGAAAATCCGCCTTGAGTTCGTCCAGGGTTTTTAAAATCTTTTTATTGCCCTCATACCGATATATGTCAATGACCGTCAATTTCTTTGCCGAAGTCTTGACCGCTTTTTTATCGGCCGGCTGCTGTTCTTCACGCTTTGTTTCCAAAATGATTTCCGGCATCGGCGGCAGCGGCAGCGGTTCATAAGAAGCCCGCGTCGTCGGCATACCATCAATAAAGCGTGCCAGCGCCTCTTTTTGTTTGGATATATGCTGATGATCCAATTGGAAAATCAGACGCAGCGCCGCCGTCTGCTGTTCTTCATATGCTTCTTTCAGCACCATCCTGCGGATGCGCCGGGCTTTATTGACCGCTTTGGCCGTTCCATATATCATTTGTTTCTTTTTACTGTTCTGCATTGCTTTCTTCATTGATATACCCCCTCAGGTCACGTAGACATTCTTGATATTCCCGTAAAAGAAGCTGCCGGGATTCTTCATTCAGCGGACTGCTCAGCTGTGCTTCAAATGCTTCCGCCTGTTGTTTTTTTACATGAATCAGCACTTTTCGGATACTGCCGGCTAACCGTCCGGCATCAAATTCTTTCTGCAAGGCCCAATGCTCGCCAAGACCGGCCAGAACATTTCTTTCTTCTTGGGTGGCGGCGCGATCCAGCAATAAGGCAAGCTCCAGATGATCGTTTTGCCGATAAGCATCCACCATCAGCATCGCAACGGCATTGTTGGTTTCATCCGTCAGATAACCCAGTTTTTCTTCAAAGATGTGTGATGCCTTTTTAGAAGCGAGCATCATGGCCAGAATTTGTTCTTCCGCCTTTTTCAAACCATCCGGCATCTGCAAAGCGGCACGCGAAGAAAATGAAACAGGGGGCAAAGAAAGGCGACGCAAGGAGAAATGAAAACCGGTCATTTCCGTTAATTTCCGACTGAAATACTGGCGGTCCATTTCATCATTTAAGCGGTCGATTTCCTGCTGCATCTTTTGGGCAAAGTCTTTCTTTTCCAGATAGTTGTCAAAATTGGTACGGCCGGCCAGATACTGCATATAAAATTCCATCCACGGTATCTCATTTTTTACAAGTGCCTGCAGCCCTTGGGCGCCTTGCGATTGCAGCAGTTCATCCGGATCAAGTTTAGTCGTATTGTTCACAACATGGACAAGGGCACCCGCTTTTTTAGCCATTTGCCCAACCCGAACTGTCGCTGCCTGACCGGCGGCATCACCATCATAGCAAAATACAATTGTCGCTGCCAAACTCTTCAAGATCTGCATTTGCTGTTGGGTACATGATGTGCCCAGCGTACAGACCGCATTGGCAATACCGGCTCTGCTAAAAGCAATCACATCCGTCACGCCTTCACATACATATATTTTTCCTTGTTTGCGGCTGTCCGTCTTGGCGCGATGCGCATTATAAACGAGATCGCTTTTATGAAACAGCGGCGTATCATTGGTATTGATATACTTGCTGGGGTTATCTTTAGCGATCGTTCGCGCCGAAAAACCAATCGGATTGCCGGAAGGATCGTGGATCGGAAAGGTGATACGGTCGGAAAAGACATCATGCATGCCATAAGCATCAGCCTTCACAACGTTACAGGCGGCCATATCTTCTTCGCTATATCCTTTCGCTTTTAAAAAGCGATAAAGCTGATCATCCGGCGGATTATAGCCGATTTCAAACCGGCGGCATACTTCTTCATCCAGACCGCGCTCTTGTAAATACTTTTTTTCATGCTGGCCAACGGACGCATCCAGCTGATACATCGTATAATGAATTGTTTCCGTCAATATTTTATAAAGCTTTTCGCGACGCGGGTCCTTCGGTTTTTCGGCGGCCGCTTTTACGGATAAAGGAATGCCGATAATGGAAGCGACGCGCTCGACCGCCTCCGGAAAAGAAATGTGTTCATAATTTTGTACGAAGGTAAATACATTGCCGCCTTCTCCGCATACAAAGCATTTGTAAATCTGTTTGTCCGGTGAAATATGCATTGAAGGCGAGTGGTCATCATGAAACGGGCATAAACTGACATAGTCTTTACCCTGTTTTTGAACTTGCAGATATTTACCGATCACCTGTACGATATCCGCGCGCTGACGAACGGTATTGATTTCCTCCTCGGGTATGCGCAAAATATATTCTCCTGTTTCAGAAGCGTATGCTTTTTAAAATCTTTGTGCGAAGTTCTTCGACGCCAAGGCGTTCCTGCTCCATCGTATCCCGGTTTCGCAAGGTTACGGTACCATTTGCTAAAGTTTCATCATCGACGGTTACGCAATAGGGCGTGCCGATTTCATCCTGACGGCGATATCGTTTGCCGATGGAACCGGAGTCATCATATTCACTCGTGAAATCATAACTCAGCTCTTGGCGTAGGGCCAATGCTTTAACGCCATGTATCTTCTTACGAAGCGGCAAAACGGCACACTTCACCGGCGCTAAAACCGGATGGAAGTGCATGACGATGCGGATATCGCCATTCGCCAGTGTTTCTTCGTCATAGGCTTCAGTGAAGAACATCAAAAACAGACGCTCAACGCCGACTGCCGGCTCGACGACAAACGGCAGATATTTTTCATTCGTCAACGGATCCAGATAGCGCAGATCTTCTCCGGAAGTTTTCATATGCTGTGAAAGATCATAATCCGTGCGGTCGGCAATTCCCCATAACTCTCCCCAGCCCCATGGAAAGCGGTATTCAATATCTGTCGTTGCTTTAGAGTAGAATGACAGTTCTTCTTTTTCGTGATCGCGAAAGCGCAGGTTCTCCTTATCTCCTCCCAGTGAAAGAATCCAGTCCATGCAAAACTGTCGCCAATAAGGAAACCATCGGTCGTCTTCGCCCGGCTTGCAGAAATATTCCATTTCCATCTGTTCAAATTCCCGGGTGCGGAAAATGAAATTTCCCGGTGTAATCTCGTTACGGAAGCTTTTCCCGATCTGTCCGATACCAAACGGAAGCTTTTTTCGATAAGCACGCGCCACGGAGCGAAAATCAACAAACATTCCCTGGGCTGTTTCCGGGCGAAGGTAGATTGTGCTTTTTGCATCTTCCAGAATACCTTGAAAGGTCTTGAACATCAGATTAAACTGCCGGATCGGTGTAAAATCATGTGCCCCGCAATCCGGACAGGCAATGTTATGCTCCTGGATATAGGCTTCCATCTGCTCGTTCGTCCATCCTTCGCATGTCACCTTGCCCGCAGAACTGTTTTCAATTAACTGATCAGCGCGATGACGGGTATGGCAATGGCGGCAGTCCATCATCGGATCGGCAAAGCTTTTCAGATGTCCGCTTGCCTGCCAGACACGCGGATTCATTAAAATCGCCGCCTGAATTTCAACATTGTTCGGATCTTCCTGAATGAATTTCTTCTGCCAGGCTTGCTTGATATGGTCTTTTAAAAGCACACCATACGGCCCGAAATCCCAGGCGTTGCTCAAGCCGCCGTAAATCTCCGAGCCGGGAAACACAAAGCCGGTGTTTTTAGCGTGGCTCACAATTTTTTCAAATGTTTTTTCTATCATCCGATGCTGTTTCCTTTCAACGTCCGAAACCGCTAAAAGTATACCACCCGCACCCCTGGCATTCAATGTGAAAGGCGCGTGCATTATAACATAAACGCGACTTCATAACCGCTTATATCGAAAACGATCGACCCCAGAATTTTTCCGGCTGAAAACACATCATCCCGATCAAAGCGGATATCTGCATTTGTTTTTTCTTTCGAGCCGTTAAATATGAAAATCACTCGGTCTGAAAAAACTTCTTGTTATATGCGCATATCTCTTTGATAGCCTGTATGAGCCTTTCTTTGCTTGTCATATTCGCTTCCAGATAGGCAATGGCATCTACCGTTAATTCATTGCTGTAGCATGCTTTTGCTCGATTCCAATACGTCATACCCTCATCAAATTCATGACTTAAAAAACATAAGACAGCTTTGTTGATATTCTGCCATGTATCGTCCGCATGATAATGATCCGCCTAATAATGTTCTTTCACATAGGGCAATGTGTTTCTTTTGGAATATCGAATGAACTTTTATAACGATCGTACTGACCAGTTTTCGGCAGTTATCCTCATCAAAACTTTTAATGTTGATCTTTTCTCTGTCCATCGCAAGACTACTTCCTGGATTCATAGAAAGGGAAAAATCTAAATGAACAAATCTCATATTGCCGTACCATCGGAAACAGATATTGGAATCAAGCCAATCGTTTTCCCTATACTTATCCGAAGAAAGCGTCAATAAACTGGACCAGAATTCATCATGATATGTCCAATCTCCTTTGGGTGAAAAATGAATTTCAAGTTCGTTTTGCTTTTTACACTCACCTTTGCGCACATATGTTCCTTTCGGATCGTCAACTTTTGTACTTCTTCTTTATTTTAAAATGGAACTTCGCTTTTCAATGAAGTCATTCTTTTTCCAGCATTTGATCCAGCATGCGAAAACTGCGCAAAGAAAGATCGGCATGTGTTTGCAGAAAAGCCATCAACAGGCGAATAATCCATGCTGCGGAAGGAATCAGATCTACGATCTGTTCATAATCTGTATAGCGTGCTTTATTGATCAGACGAAACTGCCGCAAATGCCGTGTATCATAACGTACTGCCCCGCTTTGCGCCACATATGCCGCATGAACAAAGCCGCCCTCCGTCACGGAAATCGCCGCAACCTGCTTCAATCCGCTTAAAACACAAGCGTCTACTTCCGGTGCAATGCCCAGAAGGCGCAGAATTTCTGCTAAAAATAAAGCGAATACCAGATCATATCGTTTCGCCTCATCCAGCATGATCAAAAGACCATCCAAAGCATGATATACATCTTCGATATATGTCTCTCTTCCACCTTCCGCACATAAAATATTAGCCATTTCCCCGGCACAGGCGGCTGTGCTTTGCGCCTCAATATGCGTATGCAGATAGCGATAAAAAGCTACCGTATGCACCTGATGCAGAGTAAAAAAGGTTTTATCCTTTTTATAATCAATGAGAAACTCAGCTTTCGTATACGGAAAAAGAGAGCCGGCATTCCGACTGTTTACTTTGCGCACACCATTGGCCAATAAAGTCAGCCGGCCATATTCTTCGGTTAAAACTGTAACCAGAGCCGCTTTTTCCTTGTAGTCTTCCTGCTTTAAAATAATTCCGATCAGACGATCATTCATCAATCAAACCATACCCGAACGTTTCAATCATTCTATCCTTATTTCGCCATTCATTTTCAACCCGGACATATATATTCAAAAGGACTTTTTTCTTTATCAGACGTTCAATTTCACGACGCGCTTCACCATTGATCCGCGCCAGCATGGAACCCTGCTTTCCGATCAGGATACTCTTTTGACCATTGCGCTCCACCAGTACAAGAATATCAATGTGGCAGACGCCGTCCTCCTTCACATGCTTATGTTCAACCAGAACGCCGCTGGCATGCGGAACTTCCTGCTGCGCGCAATATAGAATTTTTTCCCGCACGATCTCTGCGATCTGAAAATCCTCCGTTCGATCCGTAATTTCCTGCGCCGGATATAATCTCTCCCCTTGGGGCAGATAGCGGATCGTCGTATCCATCAGCTCTTCAAAATCCATCTGCTTCAAAGCGGAGAGCGGAAAAAATTCGGCAAATTCAAAACGCTTCTGCCACGATAATAAATGCTTCAGCACTTCTTCTTTCGTTAACCGGTCAATTTTATTAAATAATAAAAATACCGGAACACGCACCTGTTGGAGCATGCGCAATACATATTCGTCGCCACGTCCAAAAGAAGCCGTACCGTCGACAACCAGATAGATCAGATCCACACCCATCAGAACATTGCCCGTCTCTTGAAACATGCGCTCTTCCAGACGATTATTACTCTTATGAATGCCGGGCGTATCGGTAAAAATGATCTGCGCCTCGAGACGATTGACAATGCCGCGGATTTCCGTACGTGTTGTCTGCGGCTTTTCGGAAACAATGGCGATCTTCTGATGAACAAGCGCATTGATCAGCGTACTTTTGCCCGCATTAGGCCGCCCGGCCAGAGCGACAAAGCCACTTCTCATCGCAGAACATCCTTTGCGCCAAACTGCATCGGCAACAGTTTCGCCATATTCGTATCCACTTCTTCCTTCCCGTTGCTCAGATAAATGGGCGTGTCCTGATTCAACAGCTCACTCAGCACCTGCCTGCATATACCGCAAGGTGCGGCAATCTCGTTCCCGTCACTAACGATTGCCAGCGCACGGATAGCGTCTTTTCTGATCCCGCAGGAGTACGCTGCAAAAACAGCACTCCTCTCGGCACAATTGGTCGCTCCGAATGAAGCATTTTCAACGTTGACACCGTGAAAAATGCGCCCGTCCGTCGTTTCCAGCGCCGCCGCAACATGATAGTTTGAGTATGGTGCATAGCTGTTCTTTAAAACGTTGAATGCCTCCTGCAATAATTCTTCCCTTGTCTTCATGATATCCTCCTGCTGCTCTATCGGCATACATGGGCAAATAAAATCATTGCCCCGATACAAGCCGCCGCAAAGGAAACCACCAGTACCGCTGCGGCGGCCATATCTTTGATGATGCGAATGCGATCATCTTTTCTTTCTGTATATAAATCACACAAACGTTCCATGCATGTATTGAGAATTTCCACGGCAATGACCATTCCGATACAAAAACTGACCGCCATCCACTCGCCATAATCAAGGCGAAGAAACAAGCCAATCACAATGGCCGCTATCCCAAGATAAACCTGCAAGCGGATCGAATGATCCTGCATGGCCGCCTTCAAGCCGTTCAGCGCATGATGAAACTTGACCATCAAAAACGCTCTTTCCGACAAACAATCGGATCCAGAATTTTATCCTGCATGGCAAACATTTCCTTTTCCTCTTTCTTTGTCTGATGATCATAGCCCAGGCAATGCAGAAGGCCGTGCGTAAAGAGAAAACACACTTCCCGCAAAAAACTGTGGCCATATTGTCTTGCCTGTTTGCGGGCATAATCAATATTGATAAACAGATCACCCAGATCGCTCTGCTCTTCTTCTGTTTCATTGATGAACCGATAATCCTGGGCGGCAAAGCTGATCACATCGGTCGGACAGTCTTTACCGCGATAATCCCGATTAATTTTATGCATCGTTACAGAACGCACAAAAGTTACGGAAATCACGGATTCCTTTGCGATTGGCAACAACTTTTCGGTCCGTTGAGCAACTTTGAGCAAATATGCCGCATATTTCTCCATCGGCTGATTCGTACGATTAAACAACATGATTTCCATATTTTTCCCTATAAGACCCTGCCTACCCATTTATTATAACACCCGTTTTCGGATGGTTGACCGGGCATGCTGATCATGTAAAATAAATATGGTTCAGAAGGAGAACATATGTCATTTGCTGCGATACGCTGGGATATGATTCTGGGCGGTTTTGGTCTTTTCATGTTTGGTATTCAATTCATGGGAAACGGTTTGAAATCCGTGGCCGGTGATCAGATGCGCCACTACATTGATCGTTACACAACCAAGCCGCTGTCAGCGATGTGGATCGGCATTCTCTTAACCATCCTCATGCAGTCTTCATCCGCCTCTACCGCCATCGTCATCGGCTTTGTCCGCGCCGGTTTAATGAACCTGCATCAGGCCGCCGGATTGGTGATGGGCGCCAATATCGGCACCACCTTTACCGCCTTTTTAATTTCCTTGAACATTGACCGCTACAGCCTGTACATCGTTTTTCTCGGATGCATGCTGATCTGCTTTGCCAAGCGCCGCCGCTTTCAATATATCGGTGATGTCGTATTAGGCTTCGGCCTGATCTTCTTCGGCCTTAGCGCTATGGGCGACACCTTAGCCGGTTTGAAAGAGCTGCCGGAATTTGAAAATTTCGCACTCCGCATGAGCGGCAACTCATGGCTGAGCATGGTGACCGGCGCCTTGATGACCATGATCGTTCAATCTTCTGCGGCCACGATCGGCGTTATTCAGAAACTGTATAATGCCAATGCCATCACGCTTACGGCTGCTTTGCCTTTTATGTTCGGAGCCAATATCGGCACCACCATCACCGGTATTTTAGCCGCCATGGGCGGTTCTTTAGGCGCTCGGCGGACAGCTGGCCTGCACACGATCTTCAATATATTTGCGACCGGTATCGGCATGCTTGTTCTGATTCCCTATACATCTTTTGTCACCTTTATCCAGGAAGCTTTGCATCTGTCGCCGATGATGGAAATCGCCGTCAGCAACATCATTTTTAAAATCGGCGCCACGATCATCTTTTTCCCTTTCCTGAAACAGATGGTCGAACTGATCTGTAAAATTGTACCGGGTAAAGAGCCTGACCGGCCACAGGTTGATATCAATAATCTGGATATGGCTGTCGGTTATTTGTTACCGGCGGCCGCGATTGGCGAAGCGGAAAAAGCGATGGATCAGATGATCAAAATCGTTCGTCACGAAATTCGGGAAACACAGGAATTTCTCAATAAGCCGGGAACCGCCGATGACAAACAGATGATTGATCAGGACGAATCTCTGATCAATAATTGCGATAAAAAGATTACGCAGTTTCTGATTAATGTTTCTGTTCGCGCTTCCATACCGCCTAACGATAAAGAACGCATGCGTGTGGATCTTGACGTCATCAAAAACCTTGAGCGGCTTGGGGATCTGGGCATCAATCTCGCCGAGTTTTATATGCTTGTTACGGAAGATGATGGCTTTTTCACACCGGACGCAATTGAAGATATCAATACCATGTACGATATCTTTTTCAACATGTATGATCTGGCCATTGAGATCTATCGCCAGCAGGATCGCACTTTTCTCTATGCCCTCAATCAATTTGAAGACAGCATGGACGCAATGGAAGTCAAAGCGCGTACCGGCCATTTTGCCCGTATGCAGCATAACGAATGTCAAAGTCCTATCGCCGGATCTGTTTATTGCGATATTCTCGGTACCTTGGAACGTATGGGCGATCACTGCTGCAATATCGCTAAGATCACCTTATCCGCTATGCCGCAGGAAACGCTTCTTAAACATTAGGAAGCGGCTTCATATTGTTCAATAATGCGCTGTACAAGCGGATGGCGAACGACATCATCACTCGACAGATGCAAGACGGCAATATCTTCAACTGTCTTTAAAATTTCTCCGGCCTGCGCCAGCCCGCTGATGATATGCCCATCCAGATCAACCTGCGTCGCATCACCGGTAATCACCATGCGCGAATTAAATCCAAGGCGCGTCAGAAACATTTTCATCTGCGCCGGGGTTGTGTTTTGAGCTTCATCCAAAATGACAAAACTGTCATCCAGCGTGCGCCCGCGCATATAGGCAAGCGGAGCAATTTCAATGACCCCACGGGCAATCAGTGTTTCCGTTTTTTCCATACCGAGCATATCATGCAGCGCATCATACAGCGGCGTTAAATACGGATCCACTTTCTCTTTCATGTCTCCCGGCAAAAAGCCGAGCGACTCTCCCGCCTCAACCGCCGGCCGTGTCAGGACAATCCGTTTCACATCTCCTTTTTTTAATGCGGTAACCGCTTTGATGACGGCCAGAAAAGTTTTTCCGGTTCCTGCCGGACCGATGGCGAAGGTAATGCTGTTATGATCAATCGCTTTGACAAATGCATATTGTCCCTTGGTTTTTGGCGCAATCACCTTGCCGGTCAATGTCCGACCGATCATTTCATTTTCAAAACGATCAAACTGGATTTTTTCATTTTTGGTTACCAGCCGACACGCATAAATCACATCCTGTTGTGAAACCGGCTGATTTTTCCTTGCGACCTCATATAAAGCAAGCAATACATCATGAATCTGCTCATATGTTGTTTCGCTGCAATTCAAAATGGTAAATGTATTATCCCGAAACGTGATTTCTTTACCGAAGCAATCGCGCAAGGTTTCCAGATTGCGATCTTCCGTACCGATCAGGTTCAAAGCCTGTAAACCGCTCATCGTCTCCAGGCGAATTGTTCTTGTTTCTTCCAACATCCATTCTCCTTCCAACGCCCCTATTTTATCTCTATTTATTCAGAAAGCACAGAGATTCATATGTTAGAAAGAGTCGTTTCCTTGCCCATTGATCATCCCATCCTGTATGCACACGATCCGTTTCGATAAAAAACGGAGAAGCCTGTATTTTGCTCTCCGCTCTTTATTTACTGCTTTTTACTCTTCTTACGTGCATTTTTTCGCGCCTCTTCACTTTTCAGCCGACGCGCAACACCCGGTTTTACATAAAATTCTTTCTTCTTCACTTCGGCAAGGGTACCCGCCCGCGAGACCATGCGCTTAAACCGGCGCATTGCATCATCAAGACTTTCATTCTCCCGAATCAAAACTTTCGTCATCCCGCTCACCTCCCTTCCAAAGTAATATCGTAATGGTATCAAACCTGTGCGTCACATGCAAGAAGTGCTACTTCACCAACTCTACGCCGCTGCTTGTTCCGATACGGCTTGCCCCAGCATCAATCATGGCTTCAAAATCCGCTTTTGTTTTTATACCGCCGGAAGCTTTAACCTGCACATGAGTGCCCATCACCGCCTTCTTCATCAGACGCACATCTTGAACAAGCGCACCACCCTTGGAAAAGCCTGTGCTTGTCTTGACAAAATCAGCCTGTGCGCAAACGGCATCCTGACATGCGCGTTCCTTTTCCGCATCTGTTAACAGACAAGTTTCAATAATTACCTTTAAGATTCGCTCTCCGCAAGCCTGCTTGATTGCCCGGATTTCATCAATGACATACTGATCATCGCCATCCTTCAATTTGCCGATATTTAAAACCATGTCAATTTCATCCGCTCCGTTATGAATGGCGTCTTTCGTCTCAAAAACCTTAACTGCCGTCGTATTGGCGCCTAACGGAAAACCGATTACACAAGCCGCCTTTACGTCCGTACCTGCTAACAGCGGCTTTACAAAAGAAATCCAACACGGATTCACCATCACCGAAGCAAAATCATACTGCTTTGCTTCTTGGACAATACGCTGGATATCCTCTTGCCGAGCATCCGGTTTCAAAAGCGTATGGTCGATATACTTACTGTTTTTCATCATTTTCCTGATCTCCTTTCAAATAATACGCCTGTATCACTTCCCGGGCGATTGCGTCATCTCCTTCATACGGTTCACGCCCAAATTCACGATAAATAAATTTTTCATCACCTTTTCCCATGATGATAATAGTGTCTTTTGCTTCCGCCATCTCAACCGCCTGCCGAATCGCATCATAGCGATCCTCCACAACAATATACGGTGTTTTATGAATCCCGGCAGCGATTTCCTTACAGATATCTGCCGGTTTTTCATTCCGCGGGTCATCTTCCGTCAAAATAATCATATCGGTATATTGATCCAGCAACTCTCCGAAAACCGGCCGCTTCATTGTATCACGCTTTCCGGCACTGCCCGTAATGGCAATAATACGACTGTCTTTCGGCGTGATGGCCGTTGCAAACTGACATACTTTTTCAATTCCATCCGGAGTATGCGCAAAATCAACAATGACATTAAACGGCTGCCCGCAGTCAATACGTTCCATTCGTCCTTCAATCTGCCGGATATGTTTCAGGCCGGGCATCATTTGTTCAATGGATAATCCCGCCTGATTCAGGGCGGCGATGGCGGCAACGACATTATAAATATTAAAGCGAGCGACCAGATTGGTCTCCAATTCATACTCCATTTCATTACAACGCAGCACAAAAACTGTACGATCTTTCAATAACTGATATTTCATGACTTTATAATCGGCGTCCTGATCAATACCGTAAGTCATTACCTTGCACTTGCAATCCTGTACCATCTTCATGCCATAGGGATCATCTACATTGGTAATCGCGACAGCTTCCGGTTTCAGATGATCAAAAAATTTCTTCTTGGCCTGAAAATAATTCTCTATCGTCCCATGATAATCCAGATGATCATGCGTCAGGTTGGTGAAAATTCCAATATCAAAATCAATGGCCTTGATGCGTCCCTGATCAATACCGATGGAACTGGCTTCCAGCGCGCAGCAGCGAATGCCGGCGCTGACCATATCCTGCAAAATGCCGTGCAGATCGTCAATATCCGGCGTCGTCAAAAGCGGCGGTAATTTTACACTGCCGTATTCAATCGAAATCGTTCCAATATATCCACTCGGCATGAAAGGATTCATAATATCCCGAATAATGCAGGCTGTTGAAGATTTACCATTTGTGCCGGTCACACCGAACATTTTCAGCTGATGACTAGGATGGCCGTAAAAAGCATCCGCCACCTGATTGAATACCGCATTGACATCTTTAACCTTAATATAAACGATATCTTCATGCGTATAAGGCAACGGTTCCGAATGCACAATGACGCGCGCACCATTGGCAATTGCCTGTTCAACAAAGCGATGACCGTCAAACATCATCCCTTTTTCACAGAAAAATATGGCATCCGGCCTTTTTTTACGCGAATCTGCCATCAGGCTTTTAATTTCAATATCCGGCACATTTTCAAATAAATCGCTCAGTTTCATGTTCCCATCTCCACTTCACCGATCAGCTGATGATCTACCAGCTTTTTTATCCGCACAGGAAAAATTTCTCCGCGCTTCCATACGCCCGGCACATGTACTTCCACATATTCTAACGAATGCCCCGGGGTATATGTTTCATGCGCTTTCTCCATCAGTACGCTGCTTATCTTGCCGATCTGCCGCCGCTTAAACGCATCATACAGGCGTTCCGATTTTTCCATTGCCAGATGAACGCGCCGCTTTTTAACTGCTTCATTCACCTGCTCTTTCATTATATCCGCCTGTGTCCCCTTACGCCTTGAAAACGGGAAAACATGCAGGAAAGAAAACGCACATTGATCAATAAAAGCCAGCGTTTGTGTAAAATCTGCATCACTTTCGCCGGGAAAACCGACAATCAGATCGGTTGAAAGCGAAATGTCCGGCACGGCTTTACGTATTTCTTCCACTTTATGCAAATACTGTTTCGTGTCATAGGGACGATGCATACGCTCTAATATACGATCGCATCCTGCCTGCAAAGGCATATGCACATGCCGCCCAAGCCGCGGATTTTGCAATAAGCGTATGAAATGCGCGTCCACTTCATTCATTTCAATGGAAGAAATTCTAAGCCGCTGAATATCCGTCTGCTCTAAAATACGTTCAATCAGATCCGCCAATGTGTATCCTTTACCATAGCCATAGCGGCCCGTATGAATACCTGTCAATACAATTTCATGATGCTTTTTACTCAGGCGGCCCGCTTGGGCTACGGCTTCTTCCAGCGGCATAGAGCGCTCTTTTCCCCTTGCATACGGAATGATGCAATAACTGCAATACTGATTACAGCCATCCTGCACTTTCAGATATGCACGCGTCTGCTCCGTAAAGATATCCGGCATGGCATCCTCAAACGTGATATCCTTCCATGAGGGCATCACAACGCGTGCCTGATGATCTTTCTGATACTGCTCGATCAGATCCGGAATCTTGGTATAAAGCGCACTGCCTACCAATAAATCAGCGCCAGGGATGGAAGCGGAATCCACCTGCACATAACAGCCGACCATGATCATGATCGCTTTGGGATTCAGCCGCCGATAATGATATAAAGTTTTCCTGCTTTTCGTGGCCGCCTTATTGGTTACACAACACGTAAAAATCAAAACGGCATCCGCCATCCCCTCTTCTGCTGCGCAGCGCTGCCAGCCTCTTTCCGTCATCATTTGACCTAGCGCCTGTGCTTCAAATTGATTGACCTTGCAGCCAAGAGAGATCACTGTAAATTTCATCATTTTCCCTCGCTCCAGGCACCAAGTACACTGCACACATAAAAACAGGCGGTTTCCGCACGCAGAATACGCTTGCCGAGACTGACCGGCTGAAATCCTTTTGCCATAAGATCTTCTGCCTCGGCCTTTGAAAAACCGCCTTCCGGACCGATAACAGCTGTTACGGATGAACCGTGTACCGCTTTTAAAAGCGGCATTCCGTTACCGGCAGCGCCTTCATAAGGGATGATATTGCAGGCACTTTTAAACTGTGACAATTCAGCAAACGGCAGCGGTCCTGTAATGGAGGGAATCAAGGTTCGCTTGCATTGGGCGCTGGCCTGTTGAACGATGCTTTGATAACGCTCCAGCTTTTCCTTTTTTGCATGTACAACGCAACGGCTGCTTTCAAAAAGGACAATATCCAAAACGCCAAGTTCCGTCGCTTTCTGCAAAGCTAGTTCCATCTTTTCGCGCCGAATTAAAGCCAGACACAAGGTGATTTTGATCGGCAGCTCATTGGTACAAGGATCGACGGCGAGGACTTTGGCACAAAATAATTTACCTTCCGGATAGGCTTGTGCAAAATAGCCGGTGTTTTCATATACCAGACGGATGGTCTCGTGTGATAAATGCAGCACGGTATGCGCATGATGCGCCTGCTCTTTGGAAAAGACATAGATGTCGCCGATCGCCAACGGATGGTCAGAAAAATATTGCTGCATACGTGCTCATTCCATATGATCAGCCGTTTTTTTCATATCCGGCTGCTGCTTTTCATCTTGAATTTCAACACGAATTTCGCTGACCTTTCGACGATCCGCTTTCGTTACCGTAACATGAAGATTTTTATAATAAAAGGATTCGCCGGCAACAGGGATATGCTCCAATTCATGAATCACCCATCCTGACACCGTGATGAAATCATATTCATCCGTATCCGGCTCAACATGAAATTGCTCCAGCATATCATCAATATCCGCATCGCAGCGTACCAGATAAGTGGAATCATTCACTTTCTGATAATATTCTTTGACAACATCATGCTCATCCCAGATTTCACCGACCAGCTCCTCAATGATATCTTCCATCGTGACGATACCTGCCGTGCCTCCATATTCATCCATAACGACAGCCAGATGCGCCTTGGCGGCCTGCAGCTGTTTTAAAACCGTAGAAATCTTGACATTTTCACTGGTATAGATCACCGGTTTGATAATCCTGCGGATCATTCCATTATCATGATCTTTATACATCATATTGTAAAAATCTTTTTCATGAATGACGCCCACAATATTATCAATGCTGTTTTCATATACCGGTAAACGTGAAAAACTGTTCATGGAAAAAACCTGAACAACTTCTTTCATGCCGGCTGTAATCGGAACGGCAACCAGCTCGACACGCGGCGTCAGAATATCTTTGACATCCAGATCATTAAATTCAATCGCCGCGGAAATCAGATCTGACTCGTGCTGGGCAAGATCGCCTTCTTTTTCCGCTTCATCCACCATCGTAATCAATTCGTCAGAAATATCCGTATCGTCTTCTTCAATTTTAAAAAGATGATTCACCAGATATTGCCAGCCGTGAAAAAAAATGTTCAATGGTGTAAACAGAAATTCAAAAAAGCGGACAAACCCCCGCATGCGGATGGCGAAATGCTCCGGTATTCGCTTGGCTAACGATTTCGGCGTAATCTCTCCAAACAGCAATACGGAAAGAGTCATCACAATTGTGGAAAGTGTCGTCCCGCGCTGCTCACCGAATTTCTGGGTAAACAAAAGCGTCCCCAGCGTTGCAGCCAATATATTGACAATATTATTGCCGATTAAAACCGTCGTCAAAAAACGATCATAGTGATCTAAAATCTGCAATACTTCTTTGGCTCCGCGCACATGTTCATTATCCATCGCTTTCAGACGAATACGGGATGCGCTGGAATATGCTGTTTCCACCGCCGAAAACAATCCGGATGTCAAAACCAAAGCAATCAAAGCAATGATCATTTCTCTCATTTTGACGCCTCACTTTTTTTTAGCCGGATGCACATTCGATCAGTATCCATATTCCCACCTTTTTACATGCGCGATTATAACATTCCCTCACGCGCCATACAATGTTCTATATAACCCGGCCAGTGATTTTACAATCCATGTCGGATGTATTTTGGCCTGAAACAGATTCTCACTTATACCTTGATGCGCCACAAGAACAGTCTGAATGCCTGCCTGATTCAGCTCTTCCAGATGCCATCGCTTTCCGCAATCCACAACGGCAACCGCATCCGTTTGAAAATTTCCATATCGGGCGGCTTGTTTTAAAACCCACAAATTAATCTGATCAAAGGGCAAAGCTTGCGTTTGACTTGCCGCTTCCAGCATTTTTACAATCGCTCCTTCGCCCAATACCACATGACCATGCAAATACTGCCGCATACAGCTATCCAAAGACACAAGCTTCGCTCCCTGCATAATCATTTCCAATGCATTGCTGTATTCATCAAAGCAGGCCTGCCGATTTTGCCCGACAAAAAACCAATCCGGTTTCCCTGTGCGAATGAATCCGGCCGTGTGCAATATCTCTTCCATCGCTTTCGTACCGATCATATCCATATGCACCCGATCGGGCCAATGGTGTCGGATGGCGTCCGCCGCCGCCATGGTTGACGTATAAATTCGCTCTTGCGGAATCAAAAAGCCTGCTTTCTGTAAGCGCAGCGCTTCCATCTTCTGGGAATGACCCGAAGAAAATGACAGAACCATATAGGCATTTTCAAGCCGCTCGAAAAGACGTCGGGCATCAGCCGACATTCCATTTTCTTCAATCAGGGCTTCCATCGTAAATATCCAGGTTATATCCTCATGCATGACACAGCGATTATATCATGCTTGCCCTTTGCCGACTTGTGCTATCATTGTTCAAATGAAACGTGCGCGGAAGCTGATTTATCGTATTGTACTTATTTTGACGGTTCTTTTTACTTTATCTTTCGCCATGTACTATGATGCCTTTCATACCGCTCCGGCCCGTTTCAAAGTGCGTTATGAAACCTTGACGTCCGTTTTTATTCCCGAACAGATGGACGATGTGAATATTCTTGTCTTTTCCGATCTGAAATTCGGCCCTTTCATGAACCAAAAACGACTGGAAAAATTAATTGACACCATCCGCTCCCTTTCGCCGGATGTTGTTGTATTTGCCGGTGACTTATTTGATGAACACGCATTGATCAATGATGATTCCATTGCCCTGCTTTCTCATTCTTTTTCTTCCATTCAGGCGCCGCTTGGAAAATTTGCCATCCTGGGCGACATGGATCATCAAAATGAAGAAGTACTTGCGGCCGTGCAGAAGGTTTTCTCAGATTCTGATTTCGAGCTGTTAGAAAACAGCAGCATCTTATTACGAAAAAAAGGTTCACAAAGCATCACGCTGGTCGGATTGGACAGCGGTCTGAAAGGAACGATCGATATTGAGGCCGCATATGCCAATGTTGCACGCGCCTCCTATACAATCGCTTTCTGTCACACACCGGATACGGCCGATCAGCTGCCTTATGAATTGACCGACTATGCCATCAGCGGACATAGCCTGGGAGGACAAGTCAATTACATTTTCGGCGCCTACTATACGCCTGAACTGGCCCAACGTTATTTATACGGAAAGCATCGTATTCACAATGGTTCTTTTCTGCTGGACATCACTTCCGGAACCGGTACCCAAGGAAAAGATGTTCGCTTTTTAGCAAACGCGGAAGTTGTTTTATATCGCTTAAAACATAAGGTTATTGCGGGTGATCAAAGCAATCAGGACGCCAATGAGAAAACAAAGCCATAAGCCGCTTTATTCAGGATAAAATCCGGATCAGTTTTTTGGCAAAATGTGTACGTTCTTGCGGAGCGCAATTAGACAGCTGCGAAATCAGTTCATAAATCGCTAATTTTTCATTTGTCGTATAAGATTTATCCGTTTCAATCATTTTTACGATTTCATTCAAATGTTCAAAAAAGCGACTCTCCGTTTCCGTTTTTCCATCTTCCATCACTTTTTTAAACGCTTTTGCTACCGTAGCCTCATGTTTATGAAAAAAACCCATAACCTCTCCTCCATTATAGAAAACGATCCTCTTCTTGATCATTTGGAACTGCCAGATAATCCGTTACCGTCTGCACACACTGTTCAACTTGACTTTGCCAATCCCACTTGCTTTCCAATTCTTCCGCATGCGCAATAGAGGGCTTGGTTACCGGGTTCTTCGGATCAAAAATCGTACAGCAGTCTTCATAGGGCAAAATGGATACTTCATAGGTGCCGATTTGACGCGCCAGCGCGATAATTTCAAGCTTATCCATACAGACCACAGGCCGCAAAACCGGCATCTGTACAACCGCATTGATACAAACCATGCTTTCCAGCGTCTGGGACGCTACCTGACCGATACTTTCTCCTGTCGCCAAGGCTTTGCAATGATTATGCACCGCAATCCGCTCAGCGATACGAAACATCATGCGCCGCATCAGGGTAATCGCATACGGATCACCCGCCATTTTATAAATCTGCAGCTGCAGCGCCGTAAAATCAACGACATGCACTTTCATATGACCTTCATATTCCGCACACATGCCGGCAAGTTTTAAGACTTTTTGACGAGCATGCTCCGACGTGTATGGAGGGGAAGCATAATGTACCGCTTCAACATACAAACCACGTTTCATTAGCGCATATGCGGCAACCGGCGAATCGATTCCGCCCGACAACATTAACAATACCTTGCCGTTGATGCCGGTCGGATAACCGCCTGCCCCCGGAATTTTCTCACAGGTTAAATAGGCGGCTTCTTCACGCACTTCCACCTGCAAAGACAATTGCGGGCAATGCACATCCACTTTCAATTTGGTATTTTGCAAGATGACATCAGCAATCGCGCGATTGATGCTGTCGGAGTTCAACGGAAATGTCTTATCGTGACGCTTCGTTATGACCTTAAAGGACTGCACGCCCATTTGCTCTTTTTCTTTTGCCAGCTCTAAGCAGCGTTGGATCATTGCGGGCATTTTGCTTTCGACTTTCTCGGTGAATGAAAATGAAGAAATGCCGAACACCCGTGCAATAATCGCACGCACTTCGTCATATGGAATCTCACTTTGTCCCAAACGGATATATATGCGGTCATGGGTTTGGACATAAGTCAATCCTTCATATGCACGCAATGCATGTTTTAAATTTTTCAGCAGGCAGCGGATAAAGTCTTTGCGATTATGCCCCTTGGTGCTTAATTCTCCATATCGAATCAAGATCGTATCATACTTTGCCATAGCGTTCGATAATCTCCTGCAATGCGTTCAAAAAAGCATTCACTTCTTCTATTGTATTGTGCCGACTTAAACTGACGCGTATACAGCTGGAAGCGCGACTGTCGCTGAAGCCCATTGCTTTTAATACATGACTCGGATTGAGGGAACGGCTTTCGCATGTACTGCGTCCGCTGACCATAAAGCTGGCCCGATTCAAAGCGTTTTGCATCACTTCACCGGGAATACTCGTACACGAGAAATTCACCAGGCAGCCGACACTGTTGATGGGACTGTTGAGCACAATTTCTTTCATTTCCCGCAAACCGGCAATCATATGTTCCTGCAGTCCTTTCACATAAGCACCCGTCTTTTTTTCATTTTCAAGTGCCAGCCGCAACGTCTTTGCAAAAACCATATTCGCCACTGCGTTCGCCGTTCCTCCACGCAGGCCGAATTCCTGCTCTCCTCCGGAAATGAGCGGCTCCATGGGCACGTGCTCTTTTTTAATTAAAATGCCGCTGCCTTTAAGGCCCTCTATTTTATGGGCACTGATGCTGGCTAAATCAATCTGATCGAATGAACAAGGTATTTTCCCGATCGCCTGTGTCATATCCACATGCATGAAAGCATGCGAACGTTTTTTTACAATCTCTTTGATCTGATCAATCGGATTGATGGAACCGACCTCATTATTGACCAGCATGATCGAAACCAGAACAGTATCCTGACGCAATGCTTTAATCACATCCTCTATGCAGACAACTCCTTGTTCCGTTACCGGAAGATAAGTAACCTCATAGCCGAACAAGCGCTCCATCTGGCGGCAGGAATGAAGAATACTGCTATGCTCAATGCATGACGTGATGATGTGTTTTTTTCTCGGTGCGGCCAAGGCAACTCCTTTAACCGCCATACTGTTGGATTCGCTGGAGCCGCCTGTAAAAATGACTTCTTTTGCCCGGCAGCCCAAAAGATCGGCAATCGCCGTTCGCGCCTTCTCCATTTGATCATGAATTTGTGTTCCTTCTTCATACAAAGACTCACTGTTTACATAAGCAGTATGCAACAGATCTTCGTATGTTTTCAAAACTTCCGGATGAGGGGCCGTTGTACTGGCATTGTCAAAATAAACTCTATGCCGCACTCTTGGCATTCTCCTTGATCATATGCTCATAGTTCCCCGGATGAATTTTCTCAATTGTCGCAATCGCAATCGTTAACGCTCTTGTATAATCGCCATTTCGAAAACACAATTCGGAACGTGTCAGTTCAGAATCAATGTCAGCATATGTGGACCGGTAGCGATTGCCAAAGACAATTGTATTTTCAACCATGATCACCGTCGCAACGACATTATTGACGTTGTTATAGAGTTTGTAAATAAAATCAATTGCCTCTTTTAACGTACTGTTCAAAAGCGGCATATTCAGCGGATTTGCGTTAATCAGACGATCCAGGCTGATCAAATATTCACCTGCTTTGCGCATGTCGGATTCATACTGTTCGGAAATGGACGGAAGTTTATATTTACGGATTTTCACCTGCATTTGATTCATGATGACCTGCAGTTTTAATAATTGTTTCTTGGCTCGCTCTTCATCTCCCGTCGCTGAGTCAATTTCAGTTCGTATTTCTTTCAAGTGATCCGAAGAGATTGTCAGCATCTGATTTAAACGCTTCATTTCAAGCAGAAGCGAGCTTGCCGGCGCCTGCCCGGCCGTAGATGCTTCAAATACCTCCGGCATCAGTGCCGCCGCATTTTTAAGTTCATCGTTTGCCTGCTGAATCTTCTGCTCCATTGACCGCAAGCCATAGCGCGCCGATAAACGTGCGTATTTGCTTTCAACGTATTTGCTGTTTTGCGATGCCCATTGATATAACTCCATCGTCTCTTTGCCCAGTCGTTTCAATGCGGCATTATTTTCAATTTCCTCTTTTAGAGCATTCTGCATCTGCGCAAGACGCTGTTTATAATCATGCAGATGCTCAACAATCCCATCGGGGTTTCCATTTTTCAAACCGTCAAGATCCACTCTTAAACCGTTCGTGATCACTGACAGGTTATTTTCAATTTTCAAATGATCCAGATAAACACCATGCCGCCGGGCTTTTTCATAATCCTGATGTAATACTTCCGCTTGCTTTGGAATCACACCGCGCGCTTCATCCAGCAGATGCGGCAGATCATTGACCATATTTTCAAGCTGAACCAGACTCGCCTTGATGTTATCCAGTTCTTCATTCGCTTTTTCAAAATCACTTGCATACATCCATTCTTCAAAAGCGGAAAACATCTTTTCTGTATCTGAAAAGCGCTGTTCAATCGTCGGCCAGATGTAACCCAGCTGTACCTGATTTTCCTGCGCCGCCGCTTTCAGATCGCGAAAGCGGTTTTTTAACTGCGTTACTTCTTCACGCTGGGCGGTCTCTTTTTCAAGAATTGAATCTAAAAAATGGTCCAATGAACTTACCTGCTTTTCACCTAAGGCGACCGAAGCCTCCAGATCCGCAAGATCAAGTTTCGCCTTTTTCAGCTTACCGGCCAGAATCTCATCTTCCGCATCGGCAAGCGTCTGTGAAATTTGTTTCAGATTGGATTCACATTTGTCAAAATCATCTCTGGTGGAAGCTACCTTTTCCATCGTTCCCGGTTCAACACGGCTGATCGCAACCGCCTTATTCAGCTTAAATGAAATCGGAATGCTTTTGATCGCATTATACCGAATCTCCAGCTGTTCCAGATGTTTCCGATATCGGTTGGCCTGCATTTTCTGTACAATAATCCAGACCACCAGTAAAACCGCAATGGCAGCAATGACAACGACCACTCTTAGATCCGAGAGATATTTTAAAACGGTGTTCATAACCGGGCGGCACCACCTTTCATATACGGGTTTATAATACCACAGAATGAAGGTCCTCTCTTCACGAATTGATTGACTTTGATGACAGCCTTTGCTATATTGTCTTAGCGTTAAATAATAGCAGCATACAGAGTCCCGTATCAGGCGTTGTCAGGAGTTTCCCTCTTGTCATAGTAACCGAGCTGCGTTCGGCGAAATGTACCAATGACAACACCCTATGGAGATGATCTGTACCTGTTGTTGTTTCGCCCAATGTCATAGCAGGAGGAACGAAAACATGGCACGTTACACAGGGCCGGTATGGAAGAAGTCCAGACGCTTGAGCTTCTCGATCCTTGAAACCGGCGAAGAACTGAAAAGAAGAACCTATGCTCCGGGACAGCACGGTCCTACCAAGCGCATTAAATTGAGTGGTTACGGATTGCAGCTGCGCGAAAAGCAAAGAGTGCGGAACATGTATGGCATCACGGAGCGTCAGTTCAGCAATCTATTTCAAAAAGCGCAGAAGCTGGAAGGCATGGCGGGCGTTAACTTTCTGGTCATGCTGGAATCACGGCTGGATAATCTGGTTTATCGCTTAGGTTTTGCCCGCACAAGAAAAGCGGCCCGGCAGCTGGTCAGACATGGTCATATCGAGGTCGATGGAAAAAAATTGGATATTCCTTCCGCGCAAATCCATGCCGGACAGGAAATTGCCGTTCGCGAAAATGCCCGCAACATGCAGGTTATCAATGACGCATTGAATTCAAACTATACAGCGCCGGCATTTGTTACGGTGGATAAGGACAATAAAAAAGGAACTTTCGTCCGTCTTCCCGAGCGCTCAGAGTTAAATCAGGAAATTAACGAATCGCTCATCGTTGAATATTACAATAGATAAAATACAGGCCCGATCCGACAGCGATCGGGCTTTATTTATGTTGTAAAGCGGTCGGCTTAAAATTCTTTTCCCAAATGATGGCGAATAATTGTGCGAATCAGATCGGCCGCTAAAGCAACGTCATCATTACAGATGATATACCGATATTGACTTGTCATTTCCAGCTCTTTTGCGGCTTTTGCCAGACGCTGCTGGACAATCTCTTCCGGCTCGCTGCCCCGCTTGCGAATACGCTCTTCCAATTCATTGCAAGATGGCGGAACGATAAAAAGCGTCAATGCGTCCGGGCATTTTTTCTTGATCTGCAAACAGCCGTTAACCTCTATTTCAAGCAGAACATTTTTTCCTTCATTGCGCAGTTTTTCCACCTCGGCAAAGGGCGTTCCATAGTAGTTGCCGACAAATTCTGTCCATTCCAGCAAATGATCTTCCGCAATATTTTTTTCAAATTCTTCCTTCGTGACAAAGTAATAATTGATTCCGTTTTTTTCACCATCACGCGGCGGACGGGTTGTCATCGAAATCGAATATGAAAGATTCAGGCCCGGATCCTGAATAAATTCTCTGATCAGTGTGCCTTTGCCAACGCCGCTTGGCCCGCTGATCACAATCAAAAGCCCCTTCTTCGCCATATCACACCCTTCTTTTGTGTATTAGGGTATCGCGTTACACGCGACACGTCAATGCATGCAAACGCATGCTATAATAGGCACGAGGAATTTTTATGGCCCTAGATGGAATTCTGCTCGCGAAAATCATACCGGAAATTCAACGTTCACTGCCGGCACGTATTCAAAAAATATACCAGATCTCTACACAGGAAATTTTATTTCAGATTTACGGAGTGAGAGGAAAAGAACAATTACTGATTTCCTGTCACAGTGAATACAATCGTATGTTGCTGAGTCGGCGTTCTTATCCGACGCCGCAAGAGCCGGGCAATTTTGCCATGGTGCTCAGGAAATATCTGGAAGGTGCATCCTTCGTATCTGTGCAGCAGGCACAACTTGATCGCTGGTGCTTTTTTTCTATTCAGCGTCATAATGTTCTTGGCGATGCGGAAATGATTTATCTATATGTCGAGCTGATGGGAAAATATGCAAACTTGATTCTGGTCGATCATGAAGGAAAAATCATCAATGCGCTGAAACGCATACCGCCGTTTGAAAACAATAAGCGCATCATCCAGCCCGGCGCCTTATTTCATCCCACACCGCCGCAAAATAAACAAGATCCTTTTCAAGCAACGGAAATTGACCCGCAGCAGCCATTGTCGCAGCAATTTAGCGGCATCTCTCCTTTTCTTTCAAAAGAGATCGAATATCGTCTTCATCATGGGCAAGACTTTTCTTCCATCATGCAGGAAATCAAAAACAGTCATACCCTCTACATTGCGCAAGAAGAACCATTCCCTTTATATCATTGTATTCCATTGACATCGCTTTCTTCGGGAAAACAATATCCTTTATTTGAAGGATTTGATATTCTTTATTATCACAAAGAGGAAAAAGATCGCATTCGAGAAATCAGCGGTGATATTTTTCGGGTCGTAAAGCGGGAATTGAAACATCAGACACAAAAACTGCCGCGCCTACTCAAAGAGTATGATGAAGCCAAAGACAATCAAAAATGGAATTCCTATGGACTTTTACTATACGGACATGGCATTCGGGAAACACATGGCGCACGAAGCATTGTACTGGAAGACTTTGAAAGCGGAAAAATGATCACCATTCCGCTGGATCCACGATACGATGGCTCCAGGAATGCGCAAAGATGCTTTGCCAAATATCGAAAGCTGAAAAAAGGACAGCTGTATCTGGCAGAACAGATTTCCATCTGTGAAGCGGAAATACAATACTTTACCGGTCTTTTAGAACAGCTGGAACAGGCGGATTTTACCGCCGCCCAGGAAATTAAGCAGGAGCTCATTAAGGGCGGTTACATGAAAGCGCCTGTGCAGAAAAAACGCGGCGGCAAAGAAAAAGCATATGTAATTCATCTGCATACACTGCAGCTTCCTAACGGTATATCGCTTTCTTATGGAAAAAATAATATGCAAAATGATTTTCTCACATGGCACAAAGCGAAAAAGAATGATCTTTGGTTCCATGCCAAAGATTATCATGGCGCGCATGTCGTTTTGCATGCGTCAAATCCGGATGAAGAAAGCATCCGTATCGCCGCAATGGTTGCTGCATATTTTTCAAAGGGCCGGCAAAGTTCATCCGTTCCCGTCAACTGGTGTCCCGTCGCCAATCTGAAAAAAATTCCGGGCGCCAAACCCGGAATGGTACAGCTAGGGCATTATCGAACCATTTATATTGATCCTGATGAAACAATACTTGAGCAATACGGCATTCCTGTGCATGCATGAGCTCAATGCTGATTTTGCGTCTTTCCCCAGAAGCCGGAACCGGCTTTGCTGAAATCATTTACAATCATGATCGGTATCCGTTTTAAGCGCGGATACTTATGCATCAACATCCTACAGGCACTCAAGCGTTTTCTTCCATCAACACAAACATAGCGTTCCCCTTTTCGCTTCACTCGCACCGGTATCGCGATACCGCGTTGTTCAATGGATTCCAGAAGGCGGCCCGGTTCACATTCTTCAAATTGAATTTCATCAATTGGGACGATGGTGTTGATCATCTTTCTTATCCATTTCTTCCGCCGCTTTGGCAAGCTCTTCCGTATTTAAAATCTGGGTGTCAAGAATGTGAATTGCCTGCGTCACTTCAAGACTCTCCATTTCTTTCTGCATGTTTTGCTGATGCTCGCCATATTGTTCGACCGCTTTCTTTTTTCGGCAGCGATTCAGAAAGCGAACGATGCATACCAGTAAAACGGCAGTGATTCCGGCAATCAAACTGACAGCCAGCAACATATGTTCCATATCAAAGGAACTTGTTTCGTGGGTCACAACCTCAACCGGATCATCTCCCGTATACTGGTTGCCCGAAGATTGTCTCATCAACAGAAACTGGCCGGGATTACGCGCCATAAAGGTGATCATTCCTGTCGTCTGACGCGTATAGCAGGAAATCACTTCGCCATCCGCCGTATATTCAAGAACGGCATATACATCACCCAGCTTTGCGTCTTCCGGTTTTTTAATAGAAAATACCAAATTCTCCTTAGCAGTCGCATCGGTATAGTTTTTTAACATGCGGATGGTAAATGTATCAATCACATCCTGCCGGGAAAAAACCGCCTGATGCGCCATGGCATCACGCGCATCGGAATGAATTCCTCTATGAATCATGACGCGATAGGTGTCGTTCATAAAACGATTCTTTTTCAATGAATTTCCTAAGGGAATTGAAATGCCAAGTCCCGAAACGCCAAGATCATAATCATTTGCGTTCACAATATAGCGAATCTGACTGCCGTATACCTTTCGCATGATGCGGTCAAACTCTCGCAGCTGCGCTTGCGTCAGATACGGTAATACCGTATGATCAATCTTTTCTTTCAGCGCCAATATCGTTTCTCTGTCCGTACCGGTAATCTGATCAACATCGCTGTATTTCTCAATCACATTCAGAATTTCTTTTTTGATTTCTGTACGCGTGTCATCTTTCTCCTGTGAAACTTCTATCGGATAAGTCAACGTACATCCGGCATAGGCGACGGTGACCTCTTGCCGGCCTTCGCTGGACAAGTCGAACCCAGAAATCATGGAAGAATTCAGACTGACATCATGGGCTGTTCCATCTGTAAAAAACACGGCTATTTTTCCGTTTTGCAGATCCACCCGATCATTCAATTCATATTCTGTTTTTGGCAGCTGCTTCATTTCAATATGATCAACTTCTTTATATTTTGCCTGCAAATACGTGTCTTGATGAATTTCATCCGTATTCGCGTCCCAGCCGTCAAAGAGTGCGTGATCTTTCCATGGAGCCATCGCCGTGGCATCAGCGCCATCATTGATAAGATAAGTCACAACCGACTCATTCCCGGTAAATTGACCATCCGAAGCGTCAAAGGAAACCGTATGATAAGTGTCTTCCGTCTGCATCGTCCCGTCGGTCTTGATTTGAATATCGGACATGCGGATATATCCCACGTCGGTCACAAAATTATATTTGTAATTCAGATCTACCGTTTGGGAGTCGCTGATTGTCGCTTCTGACTGCACTTTCCACCAAAGCCCGCTGGCGTCCATACCCACAATGACAAAGGCCATATCCGCCGCCTGTCCGGTTGTATATAATACCTTCCCGTCCGGCTCGTCATATACTTTTGTTTCGCCCTTTTCACTGCGGATGCCAAGCGCGTAGCGATTAAAATCCGATCCGCCAAGATCGCGATCCAATTGATAATAGCGGCTTGCCGCTTTTTCTCCCCAATAGGGATCATCCGCATAACTGACATTCATTCCTGCCGATTTATTACCGAAGAAGGAACCGTGAAACTGCGCTTTCAAAGGCGAACTGTAGGTTCCGGAAATATAGTACTTGGCATGTGCATAAATGGAATTGGATACTTGCAGATAACGGCTTGCGGCCGCTTCCGTATCCGAATCATAGGCAGCATGACCATACAGATTGTTGCGGGAATAGGCCAGCGAAGAGTGACCGTTCATGCTTTCATCAGCACTTACGGCAAGCATCATCAAAGCATTGGCGCCATATTCATATTGATATTGCCAAAAAGCATTCATTACACCGTAATACTGCGTGCGGGTTAAGGTATCATCCGCCCCGTCCAGATTGAGATCAACATAATTGATAATCGGACCGTGAGCGTCCATCGCTGCGCCGACATATTGCTCGGCCTGTTTATAGCCGATGGAAGTAATCGTGCGGTGAGAGACGAACTGATAGTAGTTGTACCATGGATTGCCGTTATTCACCGCATGTTCATGCACCCCTGCCCGTAAATCATCCAGCAGCGCATACAAGCTGTTTTCATCATAAAAATAATGACCGTCATAGCTGTAATACAAATTGCCTTCGGCTAAAAAATCGGGTGTTTTTCCCTCTTCAATCCGATAGGCAAAATTCTCATCCTGCATATCGTTTTTAATCTGATGAAACAGGATACCGTCAACTACGGTATATGTGGATAGACGAGTCGCAACATTATTGACGGGAACAATCGTCACATCGTCAATAGAAGCTTTCGCTTTCAAGCCGGAAATAGCGAAAGAGACAGTATGACCTCCATCGCTTGTATCCATATAGGCCGCATCAATGCCGTAACAGCCGTTTAATGTTCCCATTTCTTCATCGTCCAAAGAAGTATAGGCTACCTGAAAGTCACAGGCTTCATTGGTATGAAATAAAGCAACTGCATATTCTGCGCGATAGGTAATCCCATCTTTTATAATGCCTGTATTTTCATATGCATCTTTTTGCTGGTCGAAAAAACGTTCGGCACTTTTATAGGAATCAAAAGAACCCAGATCTGTCTGTGTCGTTCCGAAATCAACGACATGAAAATTCCCGTCTTGAAAAGCAGAAGGTTCTAATGCTGCAACATGCGCTGGCGATAAAGATATATTCATAACGCTTACACAAAGAGCCGCGCATACTATCCATGTCTTTTTTTTCATAACGGTTATTTTACAATGTTCTAAAACTTAGGGCAAACGATGGCCTTGCGGATCAATTTGGATGATCTCCAGAATGTATCTTGATTTCCTCACGCACCGCCTCCAACAATTTGCGGTCACTGTCAAAAGTCAACAGCTCAAGCGCCTTATCAATGGCGACCCAACGAACTTCCTGCACTTCTTCCGGCTGGGCCTTCATCTTTCCGCCCATAACCGTTCCGATAAAATAAACAAGATCCTTATGTATATTGGCAGCCGGAGAATAAGATAAGGCATATTGAAATGAGGAGGTGATCTGAATCAAGATTCCGGTTTCTTCTTGGACTTCCCGTATTGCCGTCGCCTGCTCGGTTTCATTTTTTTCCATATGCCCTTTGGGAAAGCACCAGTGTCCTTGAACTTGTTGAATCATCAATACCTGAGGAGCCGATTTCCACTGTACGACAACCGCTCCACATGATTTTTCATAAAGCATATGCAGACCTTTCCTGTAAAAAAGCGAAGACACATGATCTTCGCTTACCTGATCAACTGCGGGAGAAGAAGTTCGGAATATCCGAATCTTCCTTTCCTTCTTCAACTTCAACTTTCTCCGATCCGAAAGAAGGCGTATCACTGTCCTCCTCTACTTCCAGACCTTTGCCGGCGCTGCTTGGAATCGTCGCACCGGCCGGCTGAGCAGAAGCCAGAAGCTCCGGTTTGGGAAGATCGAATCCGGTCGCAATCACCGTCACGATAATTGATTCGCCGATCTTATCATTAATTGCAACACCGAAGATGATATCAATATCATTTCCCGCTGCCTGGCGAATAAAGTCAACAGCCTCCTGCGCATCATAAGCCGACATGCTCGCGCCGCCGGTCACATTAACAATCGCACTCTTGGCGCCGGAGATTTTCGCCTCCAGCAATGGACACTGAATCGCTTTTTCAGCTGCTTCCTGTGCCTTATTGTCACCGGACGACATGCCGATACCGATCAAAGCGCTGCCTTGTCCTTCCATAACCGACTTGATATCTGCAAAATCAAGATTGATCATGGCCGGAACCGCGATCAGATCCGTAATGGTCTGTACGCCTTGCCGCAGAATGTTATCCGCTTCTTTAAAGGCATCCTCAAAAGGAATATGGCCGATCACTTCCAGCACCTTATTGTTTGAAATAATGATCAGACTGTCGACATATTCTTTCAGGTTTTCAAGTCCCTGTTCCGCCTGCAGCATGCGCTTTTTCCCTTCAAAAGAAAAAGGCTTCGTTACAATCCCGACCGTCAGACAGCCCAGCTCTTTGGCAACCTTGGCAAACAATGGAGAAGCACCCGTTCCCGTACCGCCGCCAAGACCGGCAGTAATGAAAACCATATCGGCGCCTTCAATGGCCTTGCGGATTTCTTCTTCACTTTCAACCGCAGATTTACGACCATTATCCGGATTGCCGCCGGCACCCAGACCGGCTTTGCCAAGCTGTATTTTATTTTGTACCGGTGAAACGTCCAGCGCCTGTAAATCTGTATTGGCTACGTAAAACTCAACCCCCTGAACGCCTTCCTGCACCATGCGGTTTACCGCGTTGCTGCCGGCGCCGCCAATACCGAAAACCTTGATCTTGGCAACCTGGTTATACGTTAAATCTGACATGTCCTGATCCCTCTCTCATTTATTTCTTGCCGTCAAAAAGAATCCCTTTCAGCTTATTCGTAATCGTATCTTCGGGTTTCCCCTGCGCACGATTTTCACGATAGGACACGGAGCGGATAAACGCTTCCATATCCAGGCTGCTGTCAATGAATCCGGTAATCGGCAGTCTGTCCTTATACGCATAGAACAGACCCAGACAAGCGGTGAGGCCCGCATTACGACCGCCCAGAATTTCAGGGACATAATTACGCACTTCACATTTCAAATGGCGGCGCAACAAAGAATCCATGCCCTGCATTTCGCCGCCTTCACCGGTAATAATAACAGTAGTTTTTCCCGCTTGCAAGATTGGCTGACATAAATTACCCATATCTTCTATCCATTGCTGAACCTTGGGCCAGATCGCATGCACAATCTCTTTTTCGGAAATACTCTTGGCTTCGCCTTTACTTTGCCATACATATGCCGGACTGTTGGAATATACTTTCTCGTCCAGACGAATACCATACTTGATCAGTTCAATTGCGTCCGGGCGCTCCAAGCCATATGTATCAATCGCTCCCATGGCAATATCACTCATACCGATCGGCGCAATGATCGCGCTGTTCAAGCGCCCTTTAGCCAATAGTCCCAGTGTCGTCGCCTGCCGTTCCATTTTCAGAATGACAACATTCTGATCGACCGACTGCTCAAACAATGCCGCTTCTTTGGCAACGGCAAATACATCCAGGTACAGATCCATGACGGCAAGGCCCGCTTTTTCCACGCATCCTACCAGATCAAATGCCAGCCGACGGTCTGCACACAGCAGATCAATATCCACCGTCAATGACTGCGCCCTCTCTCCTAACGGGATACGGCGCGAAGAAATACCATTGATTGTATATTTAACACAATCCGCTTGAATCAATGCATACTCTTTTCCGATATTGACCGACTGTGCCTTATGAATAGCCCGCCGGATATCCTCAACCGTAATTTCGCTGTTGATTCCTTGTATTGAAACCGTTGATTTTACAGAATAGCGATGCATGCGAGCAGATGGAATAGAGAGAATCACACGTTCCACGCGGGAACCGATCATCTTCTGTGCATCCGCGCTCACTTTGCGAATTGAGGCAATGATTTCTTCCGGATTTTCGACCGCATGATTTGACAAACCGGCACATGGAACACGTTCTACCTTGATAATATTAAAGCGTGTGTTGAAGAATTCGCCGACGATCAGACGAACTTCATGACCGGTAATCTCCAATGACGCAAACAGCTGTTTCTCACTCACTTGATAACTCCTTTCGGATTGCCTTTTATTTTAACACAAACTATCGAACGCCTGCTGCCCTATTCAATCATCTTTTTTAAATAAACGCTCTTTTCAAAGATTTAGTTGATAGAGCTGTAAATGCCGTAGTGGTATTCTCCGTAAGCTGAATATGATCTATTAACGTAGGAAGCTTTGGGATATCACCGCATTTAAAAGGAATAATTTCCTGCATGCTTAGCATGTATGCATTTAATTTCCGCTTTCTCGTTTTCGTAATTCGTCATTTCACGCGTTACTTTTTCCTTAAACAGCTTATCAATGCCGATGCGTATGAAAGCAACCTCAACAGGGGACAGATTATTTATGAATTCCTGATTAATGAACATATTCTCTACCTCGATACATAAAGAATATCCATCTATTTCGAAAGCACTGTACCTTTTAATGTACTATCAACTATTTCTTTGAAAAGAGCATTATCAATAAAAATATTGAAAACCCACTGATTGATGCCGATTCTACTTTAGCCGCCACGAATGGCAAACAGGAAGCGGCTAGTTA
>CAUTVM010000007.1:0-36528 GCA_963541855.1 uncultured Erysipelotrichaceae bacterium | reverse complement strand
GTTCATGATTTCCATGGGAATCATCGTGATCAAAGCAATCATGATGTTTAAGGAAATGAAACAGAAAGCAGCATAAATATTCCAGCATATAAAAGAGAAGCGTTAAGAAACATGAGCTTGCAAAGCTGCATGATGGAGCGCTTCTTTTTTAACGTGTTGATGATTTACAACCGGGGAAGATTATTTCATATGGTAAAATAAACGCCGAAGAAGGAGCGGGCCATGGTAAAAAAGAAAATTGATCATGCCGAAGAAGTGCGCCGTCTGCATGAGGCTCTGTTGCGTAAAAGCAAGGCCGATGAAAAAATTGATGCCGACGTCTTACAGGAAAAGGCCGCTTCCATGCATTTGAATGATGAAGAAACCGATGATCTGTTTAACTGGTGCATGGAACATGATATCGTGATCCAAAATCTTGAAAAACAAAACAGTGAAGATACGGAAACGTCAAACAATTCATTTTTGAACATAAAATCATATGAAAATACGACTGACAGTGTGCGGCAATATCTGCATGAGATCGGTCAGGTACCGCTTTTAACGGCCGAAGAAGAAAGAAGTCTGGCTCGTAAAGTACAGCAGGGAGATGAAGAAGCCTTTCGCCAGCTTGTCGCTGGAAATCTGCGCTTGGTTGTATCCATAGCTAAGAAATATATGTATCGCGGTCTTTCCATACAAGATTTGATTCAGGAAGGGAATATCGGCCTGATGCATGCGGTGGAGAAATTTGATCCGGAAAGGGGATTTCGTTTCAGTACTTATGCAACATGGTGGATTCAGCAGGCCATGGCGCGTGCGATTGCCGACCAAAGCCGGGATATCCGTCTGCCGGTTCATATGGGAGAGCAGATCATCCGCATGAAGCGCGTGCAAAAAGAACTGTATCAGGAGCTGGGGCGCGAACCGACAAACCGTGAAATCGCAAAACGAATACCGGGAATGAGCGAGGCACGTGTCGAAGAAATACAAAAGATTGCACAAGATCAGGTTTCATTGGAAACGCCTGCCGGAGATGGCGAAGCAGACGGAACGCTGTCAGACTTCATTGAGGATAAAGCAGCCATTGATCCCGCTCAAATGCTGGAGGATGAATCCATCCGCGAAGCGGTACAACAAATGGTGGACAGTCTGTCGCCGCGCGAGCGGCAGGTGATCTGCGCACGTTTCGGCCTGTGTGGAGAAACGGTACATACGTTGCAGGAAATCGGCAAAGTATACCATATATCGCGCGAACGTGTACGGCAGATTGAAGCGAAAGCTCTACGGCAATTGCACCATGCATATGCGCAAAAACAGGAAATCAAAGATCTGAAAGGATAAGACGAGATGAATCAGGAAGCATTACAAACTAAAATAGATGCACTGGAACAGCAGTATCGTGATCTCAATGCGCAGCTTTTACAGGAAGACGTATTAAAAGATCCTCGCCGCATCGCGCAATTATCACGTCAGGCTGCGCATTTGAAAGGCATTGTGGAAGCGGGAGAAAAATGGCGGCATCTGCGTCAGCAGATCGCGGAAGCCAAGGAGGCGCAGAAAACGGATGATGTTGAACTGCGCGAAATGGGAGCGATAGAAGAGGAACAGGCGCAACAGGAACAACATGCGCTTTTAAAGCATATACAACGATTGTTGCTGCCGCAGGATCCGGATGATGATCATGACGTCATCATGGAAATACGCGGAGGCGTAGGTGGCGATGAGGGCAATATCTTTGCCGGCGATTTATATCGGATGTATACCCGATATGCAGAGAACCAAAGATGGAAAATCGAAGTGATGGAAGCGTCACCTTCGGAGGCCGGCGGCTTTTCCGAAATCATCTTCGCCATCAAGGGGAAGGACGTCTATAAGGCTTTGAAGTTTGAGTCCGGCGCGCATCGCGTACAGCGTGTTCCGAAAACAGAATCACAAGGGCGCATTCAGACCAGCACAGCCACCGTTCTGGTACGCCCGGAGGCGGAAGATACGGATATCGTCATTGATCCAAAGGATTTGACGATTGAAACGCATCGCGCATCCGGAGCCGGCGGACAGCATATCAATAAAACAGATTCCGCGGTGCGTATCGTACATGTGCCTACGGGCATCACGGTCAATTGCCAAGAGGGCCGCTCCCAGATTGAAAATCGCGAAACCGCCATGCGCTTAATTAAAACGCGGGTATATGAAGAATTGGAACGTCAGCGTCAGGAAGCGGAAGGAAAAGAGCGCCGCGCAAAAATAGGAACAGGCGATCGTTCAGAGAAAATCCGCACATATAACTATCCGCAAAATCGACTGACGGATCATCGCATCGGCTTTTCCATCAATCAGCTGGATCGTGTGATGGAAGGGAAGCTGGAAGACGTGATTGCCGCCCTTTGGGCCGATGATGAACGCCGTAAACTGGAGGAGGCAGAATGACGACCTTTTCGCAAAGTGTACGTCAGTATGAAAAAGCGTGTCGCGACAGATCAATTCCGGAAGAAACCGTGATGGCTTTTCTCGTTGAGCTTGCGCAAAAGGAACGCTATGATCTATATCTGCATTATGAAGAAGAAATGCCGGAAGATTTGAAAGCATCCTTTGCCATCGGCATGGAGCGGATTCTGGATGGCGAGCCGATGAATCATGTACTTGGATACGCATGGTTTTATGGATATAAAATCATCGTCAATGAAAAAGTTCTGATTCCGCGCGCGGAAACGGAAGAACTGTGTGCAAAGGTTCTGGCACGCATAGACGCCATGTTTCCGAAAGAAAAGTATCCGCTTTTGACCTGCGCGGATGTCGGCACGGGCAGCGGCGCCATCGCCATCACGCTGGATAAAGAAGAACCGCGTACAAAAGTGTGGGCGACGGATATCAGCAAGGATGCCTTGCAGGTTGCGAAAAAAAATGTTCTGCAAAACGATGCGCATGTAACTTTACTGGCAGGAGACATGTTAAGCCCATTGGTGGAACAGGGCGTGCAGCTGGATGTGCTTGTTTCCAATCCGCCTTATATCCGCCAGCATGAAACGCTGGAACATACGGTTGTGGATTATGAACCGCATGTGGCGCTGTTTGGCGGCGAAGACGGGTTGAAATTTTATCGCTTGATTTTTCAAAACTGTTCCCGCATATTAAAAAACCATGCGTTGATGGCTTTTGAAATGGGATGGGATCAGGCCGATGCGATGAAAAAACTGCTGCATGAAGAATTGCCGAACGTGTCATATGAGATATGCAAGGATATGAATGGAAAAGATCGCATATTGCTGGTGTATTGGAAGGCTGAAAAGGAGACGGGACATGATGAAGGATGAAAAGCCGACGAAGAAAAGGAGAAAAAAATCCGGATTTGGTGCTTTGCTTTTTCAATTCCTGTTTATCGCGGCATTGTTTACGGCGGCCTATTCCGGCTGGCAGGTTTATAACGGTATGCATGAATATGCGCAATCGCGGAATACATATACACATATCGCTAAAGAAGCGGTGCTTTCTCCATCTGCGCAAGAGACGGCAGAGACTTTGCCGCGTCATGATTTTGCGAAATTGCAGACGATAAACCCGGATACAATCGGATGGATTTATATGGCGGATTCGGTCGTTGATTATCCGGTTGTGCAAGGGAAGGATAATGCGTATTATCTGAATCATTTATTTGACGGGTCATCTCATCGCGCCGGCGCCATTTATATGGACAGCGACAACGATAAAAATTTTACGGACAAGAATACGATTCTTTATGGCCATCATATGAAGGACGGCTCAATGTTTCATGACATCGCTGCCTTTCATGATCCGCAATGGGCAAAGACACATCGGGAAATCACCATGGAGACGCCGGATGCGGTTTATCGACTGGAACCGTTTGCCGGCATTGTCGGTGACGGTCATTCCGCCTATGTGCAGACTTCATTTGCAAGCGAAGAAGAATTCATGCAATATGTGCAGGATAAAATAGATCATTCAACGTTTGCAAGCGATGTCGTCATTCAGCCCGAGGATCAGATCGTTACGCTTTCCACATGTATTTATGTCGTTGATGATGGCCGCTATGCCTTATTTTGCAAACTGATCAAAGAACGATAAGAGAAAAACAGCTGTTTTTTATGGCAAATAATAAGAGCCGGGATATAGACCGATGAAAATGAAACGATATAAGCAAAATGAAATTGCGGCGCTGGCGGAAATATTGCGAAACGACGGTGTCATTTCCGTACCGACAGATACGGTGTTCGGCGTCTGTGCGCGCATGGATTCTTCTCTGGCCCAGGAGAATCTGCGGCATGTCAAACATCGTCCTTTTACAAAAGCCTTTCCGATCATGTGTGCAGACTTGGAACAGATGAAGACGATTGCCATGGTCGATAAGCGGGCGGAAAAAATTATTCGTGCGTTGATGCCCGGACCGTTGACGATTGTTTTGCAAAAACAGAAAACCGTGGCCAAGGATGTAAATGGCGGTATGGATACGCTGGCCTTGCGCATGGCTGCCGCCGGTCCGCTGCGCGATCTGATTCTTGCGGTTGGCGTGCCCCTTTTCATGACGAGTGCCAATATGTCCGATCAGCCGGTATGCACATCTTTAGATGAAATTGAAAAAGCATGCCCGAACCTTTCCGCCATGATGGAGGGAACAGTACATCTGAAGGAAGCATCCACCATTCTGGATGCCTCAAAAAAGGAGTTGTCTATTCTTCGCTATGGGCCGATTACTCTGGAAGAAATCAAAGCAGTTCTTTTAGCAGAAGATGCGTGATTTTTTCTTGCGATTCTTTTGTTTTCCTGTATCATGCGGTTATTCAGAAATGGAGAAAGGCTTATGAAAACAAAATTGTTTAAAATGGCAACAGCCATATTGGCAATGACTTTAGGCATGTTTCCTGTTTCGGCGCAGGAAACGCCGCCGGCGATGCCGCAAGATCATGGCGGCGGGCCGGGCGGAAATACCGAAACCGTCACTTCCTGGGATGCGGTTAAGACATATGAAGAGGATGCGACAGAAGACGGGGGCACCTATGATTCGCAAGGCGATGCGGAAAATGCCATCCATGTGGCGGGCGGATCGGTTATTTTCAATCAGCCCACAATTACCCGTAGTTCTTCTTCCGCGCAAGGCGGTGACAGTTCCAGCTTTTATGGTGTCGGGGCGGCGGTATTAACGACGAATGGAACATCCTATATTAACGGCGGCACGATTACCACCGATGCCAATGGCGCCGCGGGCGCTTTTGCGTATGGAGAAGGAACATCCTATCTTGCCGATACCCTCATTCATACTTCGGGCAATACGGCGGGCGGTATTCATGTGGCAGGAGGGGGAACCTTATATGCTTATGACGTGAGCGCAACGACACAGGGAAATTCTTCCGCCGCCATCCGTTCTGATCGCGGAGGGGGAGTGATGGTGATTGACGGCGGCACCTATACAGCAAATGGAGAAGGATCCCCGGCGGTATATGTAACGGCGGATATTTCCATTCATCATGCTTCTTTAACGGCAAACGGCTCTGAAGGAATTTGTCTGGAAGGCTTAAATACCGTGCGGTTATTCCAAAGCGATCTATCCAGCAATATGCAGGATTTGGAACAAAACGATCACACATGGTCCGTTATTGTCTATCAATCCATGTCCGGTGATTCGCAAGTAGGTGTCGGACAATTTTATATGATAGATGGTTCCCTGACATCGCATAATGGCGGCCTGTTTTATACGACGAATACGGAGTCGAATTTTTATTTGCAAAAGGTAACGATTACGCCTTCGTCAGACAATGATTATTTTCTGCGTGTCAGCGGTAATAACAACCAGCGCGGCTGGGGAACAAGCGGAGCCAACGGTGCGGATACGAATTTCACTGCGGTTCAGCAAAGCATGCAGGGGGATGTCATTTATGACTCGATTTCCAATCTGGATTTTTACATGCAGGACGGCTCTGTTTTAACCGGCGCCATTGTGGATGATGAAACCTACGCGGGAAATGGAGGCGACGGGCATGCGAATATTTATATTGATTCTTCTTCACGCTGGGTAGTAACCGGAGATTCAACGGTTACGAATCTGTATCAGGCCGGGACGATTGTGGATGCAGATGGAAAAACAGTTTCCATTGTCGGTGCAGACGGTACATCTTATGTGCAGGGAGACAGCACATATCGGGTGATTGTCAACGGAGCTTATGATACGACGGCAAATTTTGACAATGCACTTACGGCGGAATCATGGGATACATATGCCGTCGCAAGACCGGACGCATTAAGCACTTCGGCTTCGCCAAGTGCATCCGCTTCTGCAGAAACGGCAGCAGCGGAAGCAGCTGAAAAGAGCACGAACATGCACGCATATATTTTCGGCGCGGCTGCAATTGTGGTGATCGCAGCGGTCGTTCTGTTTTTCCAAAATAGGAAAAAGTAAAAAGAATGATTTTCATTTTTTAAAATTTTCACGTTAAGTTCACGTAAAGTTCACCTTTGACATGCATAATGCATGGCAAGGAGGAGATGCTTATGGAAATGGAAGGTGTATAAATCCGATATTTGTAAAAGGATATAGACAGGAGGGAATTGTATGCGTAAGTTAAGCATGATGAGCATGGCTTTTCTGTTATTGGCAGGCTGTGGCGGACAGGCGGTACAGTCGACACCTTCATCATCGCCAATGGTCACAACTGCTTCTTCAACGACAGAGATTGATTTATCTGCACAGAAAGAGCAGCTGGTGATCAGCGAGGCAGGCACATATACCTTAACCGGATCAACCAGCAAAGGCGTTCTTGTCAATGCGAAAAGCGGTGATGTTCATTTGGTTTTAAACGGTGTCACCATTGAAAATGACAGTTCCGCCGGCTTGGCGATTATCGGCGGCGATCAGGCGCTCATTACGTTGGCACAGGGAACGGAAAATAAAATTGCAGACGGCGGTTGTGATGAAACCTATGATGCGGCAGTTTACAGTACGGTTCCGCTTACTTTTGAAGGCAGCGGATCATTGACCGTTACCGGCAATAATCAGGAAGGGATCAGTACGGAAAGTGCGGATCTGACGTTCAACGACGGGTCCTATACGGTGACATCGGCAGATGACGGCATCGGTGCCGGAGGAGACGGCGGTACGCTTACATTTAACGGCGGAACCTTTCACATCAATGCCGGCGGTGACGGGATTGATTCCAATGGGAATATTGTCTTTAATGATGCAAAAATCTGTGTCGTCGGCAGCAGCGCGGGCGGCGATGCGGGTATTGATGCGGACGACGGCTTTGTAATTAACGGCGGCGATATCATCGCCTTAGGAACGGATATGCTGGAAACGCCGCTGGAAACATCCACACAGTATACATTGGCATTGACTTTAGATGAAACGGTTCAGGCAGGCAGTACAATTTCCGTTGTTGCAAAAGATGGTACAGAGATTGTATCGGCATCGGCAGATCAGAATTTCCGCACATTGTTGATCAGCAATGCGCAATTAACCAGGGGAAGCACCTATCGTGTTGAGATTGATAGAACGGCAGTTAAAGCAAATGGAGAAACAGATTTTGTCATAACGGACATGATCACAAGCTATGGCCAAAACCATCAGCCGTCTGAAGGAGGCGGACAGGGAAAACCGACTGGTGAGCCGCCGATGCAGCGCAAGTAATGAAATAGATATAAAAATGAAGCGGTTTTCTGGATCGCTTCATTTTTTGCGTATGCCAGACAGGGCATACATCTTGGAGGTTGAAGGGCACCTCCAACCAAGGGGTGTAGTCCCTAAGGTTTAGCCAATTTAAGGGTGTCCATCGTGAGGAGAAATCTGAAGGAAGCTGCAGGCAAACCTTAGTTGGCACACCGCAAGGCGGGAACATTTCGCCGCTATTGGCGAATATCATGCTCAATGAACTGGACAAGGAGCTTGAAGCAAGAGGATTGAATGTCGTTCGTTATGCAGATGGTTTGCTTATCATGGTCGGAAATTCTTCAAGCAGAGGAATTTCCTCCTACTTAATTAAAAACTGTTTTTCAATATCTTGAACAAGCTGATCAATATCACGCCGATGGAGATCATGCTGAGCAAATACCCGGCATGTATTGTCATAGCGATCGTCACTGACAAGCGCCCGATATGTTTCATATAAAGAGGCCATCGTTAAATTGTCTTCATCTTGGACAATACCGATTTGATAATGCTGAACGATTGAAGCAATATAGCTGCGCCGCCAGCCGTCATTAAAAATGACCAGTTGAGGAATCCCGTAGATCGCGCATTGATTAAAGATCCATGGGTTGCCGTCATGAATGCATACGCGGGCGCCATTTAGAAAATCGGGACGGATTGTTTTCACATATTCGATGGGCGTTGGAGCGGTATGATGTTTGCCCATGCAATAAATGCGAACCGGATAATGTGCGCCGGCAAAAGCGCTTTGCAAAATGCGATGCAGACGGAAGAGAGGTAAGGAGGTTTCGCTGAAACAGATACAAAGTTTCGCCCCGCTTTGAAACGGACGAATTGTTTCCATCGAGTGATAGCATAAACATTTTTCCATTTCACCTATACGCGGATCAGGTATCGGTTCAAACAGAAAACGCATGTCGGCATAAGAACGCAAATCTTCCAGGCGTAGAATCTGTTCCAGTTTTTCTTCGGACAGCAGTCGGTTAATATCATAGAGCGTTTTACCCTGAAAAGTGCTTGTACGATATTGGGCGGCATCTGTATGCATGCAAAGAGGAAGATGTTTTGTACGCGCGGCAATCACGGTAACGATCCGTCCTAAATCAAGAAGCAGATCCGGCTGAAAGCGCTTGATGGCACCATAGAGTGCATCCAGGTCAGCCCGCAGATATGGATAAGAAGAAAGCCGGCACCGATAAAGATCCGTTTCCATTGCCGGCGCTTGTGCGGGGATAAAGAGCGGGAAGATGCTTGGCGGTTCCGGTGCACGATAAAAAGAGGCATTTTTGACCTTTGCATATGGCGGCGTACAGATGGCGATTTTGTGACCGTGAAGATACAAAGAACGCGCCAGACTTCGAGCCAACAGAAAAGAGCTGTTGGCGCTTGCGCGGCTTATGTCGGGAACTAAAAGAACTCGCATATATATCAGTATAACATTTATGGAATTGTCGGTTGCGTTTCCCGTTATGTTCTTTTAATATGTTTGATTGAGAAAGGAAGGTTTAAGACGATGCTGGAAGTATTAAATCATCCGTTGATTACACACAAGCTGACACAGATGCGTCAGATTCAGACAGGAACAAAAGATTTTCGCGAAAATCTGGATGAGATTGCCGAACTGATGGCATATGAGGTCTGCCGGGATTTACCCGTTGAACCGGTGGCGATTGAAACGCCGGTAGCGCCCTGTACAGGCTATCAGCTGAGCAGAGAGGTGATCATTGTACCGATCCTGCGTGCCGGCATCGGCTTATTGGACGGCATCCGTCGTCTTGTGCCGACTGCCAAAGTCGGCTTCATCGGCATGTATCGGGATGAAGAGACGCTGGAGCCGCATGAATATTTCGCCAAATTCCCCAAAGATCTGGAGCATGCGGTCGTGATGGTCGTTGACCCGATGCTGGCTACCGGCGGCAGTGCGGTGTCGGCCATCAACGCCATTAAGAAGCGGGGAGCCAAAAATATCAAACTGGTCTGCCTGGTTGGGGTTCCCGCAGGGGTAAAGGCGGTACAGAGCGCCCATCCGGATGTGGATATTTATCTGGCCGCAATGGATGATCATCTGAATGAAAAAGGTTATATTGTTCCGGGATTGGGAGATGCGGGCGATCGTATCTTCGGGACAAAGTAGCAAATGCTGAACCGTTTTTGGTTTGAAACAACCCTTTCCGTTGTCTGTTTTGCCGTCTGTTTTTATGCGCTGGACGCTTTGGATTTTGAGCGCTTTCTGAAAAAGGGACATAGTGCGCAAGCACAGTTTCTATATTGGCTTTTGGCCATCAGTTTGGCCTGGATGGTGAAAAGCTTTGTGATCAGTTTGCTGTATCGCGGATAAAGTCGACGCACCGTCAGGCGTCTGTTCTTGACCTGTTTTTTAAGGAAGGAGGAAAAGGTAATGAATCTGGTAGTTGGCGCCTTGCCGTACTTCGGACTTTCATTGATCATTTCCCTTCTTCTTGTTCCATTATGTAAAGTAATTGGATTGCGCCTTGGCATTTATGCACAGGAAAATGAACGAACCGTGCATCATGGAAAAATCGTCCGCATCGGCGGGACGGCGATTTTGATCAGTTTTTTTGTTTCATTAGCCGTATTATGGGAAGCGGATGTGCAGCTCAACGGTATCCTGATTGGCGGAGCAATCGTCTTTCTGGGAGGACTTTTAGATGATATTTATGACTTGCCGGCCAAGGTTAAATTGCTTTTTCAGGTGTTGGGCGCGATAGCGGCATTGTTCATCGGAAATCTTTCTTTGGACCGGCTGCATATTCTTTCTTTTGAAATTGATAATCCGATCATCGTCAGGGCATTCAGCTTTTTGTGGCTGGTCGGGGTGACGAACGCCATCAATCTGGTCGACGGTCTGGACGGGCTGTCTTCGGGAATTTGTGCCATTGTAACCGCGACAACCGGACTGCTTGGTTTTTTTATGGGGCGGCGGGATATCTGTATGATGGCGCTGGCATTGGATGGGGCAATTCTGGGGTTTTTACCGTATAACTTTCATCCGGCATCCATCTTTGTCGGCGATTGCGGGGCGCAGTTTATGGGCTTTACGATTGCGGCCATGTCGCTATTGGGATTTAAGACGACAGCGTTAATCACACTTGGACTGCCAATGCTGGTTTTGTTCATTCCCATCAGTGACACGTTAATAGCGATCGTCAGGCGCAGATTAAAAGGAAGGGGCATCGCGGAAGCGGATCGCGGCCATCTGCATCATGTGTTGATGTTGAAGCTGCGGTTAGGACATCGGCGAACCGTATTGATTTTGTATCTGGTAACCTCTTTGTTTGCGCTGGCGGCGATTCTGACTTTTTTTAACCCCCTTGCGGGCATCGGCATGATTGCGATTCTGCTTATTCTGTTTGAACTTTTCATTGAGTTTACGGGGATGATCAATCCGCATTTTCATCCGCTGTTATCGGTGTCCCGGCGTCTGTTCAACTGGCCGCATATGATCAATGACGATGATCCGCTGGATACGGCATATATAGAAAAAGAGCACCATGAATATAAGGATACGGGTGGAGAATAAACCGCGCCGACAAGATAGCGCGGTAGAGCATTTTGTGCTATGATGCCAGACGGAAGATATGAATTATCGTATCTTTAAGGAGGAATCAGAATGAATCGTTTTAAGGTATTTCCGACTGTTCTGGCATTGGCAATGGGATTGGCAGGCTGCGGAACGCCTTCCACGACAGCGGCTGAAAAAACACCGATTTCTGCAGAAGCAAACGGAACTTTTGCGGGAGAAGGTTCCGGTAAAGGCGGTAAGATTACGGTTAATGTGACGCTGGATCAGAATGAAATCAAGGATATTCAGGTTACTGAATCACATGAATCAGGTGTTATTTCCGATGCGTATGACATCATGCGTCAGGCGATGATCGAACAAAACACACCGGATGTCGATATGGTTACAGGTGCGACGCTGACCAGTGCGGGTTTCCGCACGGCAGTGGAGGATGCCATCAAGAAAGCAGGGGTCACATTAAAGGAAAAGAAAGTGACACCGCATGCAAAACAGGAGATTGACGAAACATATGATGTTGTTGTCATCGGTGCCGGCGGTGCCGGATTGGCGGCGGCTATTACGGCGGCGGAAGCTGGGGCGAAAGTTGCCGTTGTCGACAAATTGCAAATGTCGGCAGGTAATACATTGATTTCCGGGGCTGAGTATGCTGCTCCCGGTAACTGGCTGCAAAAAGAAGAGAATATTGAGGACAGCCCTGAATTGCTGGCGGAAGATATGTTGAAAGGCGGCGATAATCTGGCTGATCCCGCTTTGGTTAAGACATTGGCGGAAAATGCTTTGGCTGGCGCTGAGTGGCTGCGTGATGATGTCAAAGTGCAGTGGACAGATGAACTGATGCACTTCGGCGGTCATTCCGTTACCAGAAGTCTTGTGCCTGTTGGCGCAACGGGCGTTGAACTTATTTCAAAGCTCGTAGACAAAGCGAAAGAAGCAGGCGTAACGCTGTATTATGGCGTACGTGCGGAAAAGATCAATATGCAGGATGGCGTGGTTAAAGGCATATCGGCGCAGGCATTGAATGGCGATACATATACTTTGCATGCGGAAAAAGGTGTGATTTTGGCTACCGGCGGCTTCGGGTCCAATCCGCAGATGGTTGAAAAATATAATCCGAAGCTGGTCGGCTATAAATCGACTGATTCGGTAGCAGATACAGGTGACGGCATTACGATGGCGGAAGAGATCGGAGCCCAGCTTGTCGGCATGGAATATATTCAGACTTATCCGCTTTGCGATGTTCTTTCCGGCGGCCTGTTGTATGTTGATGATGCGCGTCTTTATGGATATTCCATTCTTGTGAATAAAGAAGGGGAGCGGTTTGTGGATGAGCTTGGCCGTCGTGATGTTCTTTCTTCGGCAATTCTGGCGCAGACGGGCGGAATCTGCTATGAGGTCATGGATGAAAATGCTTTTAAAAAAGCGAAGATTGAAGAAAACCATGGCGGTGAAGTCGCTTATTTGATGAATAATCATAATCTCGTCAAGGCGGATACGCTTCAGGAAGCGGCGGAAGCTTTCGGAATCGATGCGGCAAAACTTGCGGAAACGATTGAAAATTACAATAAGATGGTCGATGCGCAGACGGATACGCAATTTGAGCGTAAATCAATGAATATGAAGATTGAGCAGGGGCCGTTCTACATCGTGGCGGCAACACCGGCGATCCATCACACGATGGGCGGCATCAAGATCAACACCAATGCGGAAGTCCTGAGCACGGAAAATCAGATTATTCCGGGACTGTATGCGGCCGGTGAAGTGACGGGCGGCATTCATGGCTCCAATCGCTTAGGCTCATGTGCCATTGCGGACATTACGGTTTTCGGCCGTATTGCCGGGGAAGAGGCGGCGAAACACTAAGCATATTGCACAAAAATGGCGGCAAGAGGATATATTCTTCTGCCGCATTTTTTTAATTTGCGGCTGCTTTGGCAAAGAAACAAGCAGGAGGATCAATAAGATGCGATTTAAAGATGTGCAGGCCTATATGGGAGAGGTCAAGAAGGAAGGGCGTCCGCTGCCGCCGCAATGGCTTCATTATATGGGCGTCCGTCGAGCTTTATTTGAGCAGATGGACAAGGAAATGTCATATTCTATTCTTATTTCAGAAGTAAACTGGGTCATGCGTCGCCATATGCATACGGCAGTAGAAATCGGTATCTGTCCCCATATCGGAGATATATGCTATATGGATTTCGGCCCGGCCTATTTGAATGAATGTGGATTTCAGCATTTTGGATTGATTTTTCGCCTTGTTCAGCACAAAGCCCTTGTCATTCCGATGACCAGCAACGCTCGACAAGTGATGCGGGCCTATGATCCTTTAACAAATCCCGATGGTCAGCACCATCTGTGTGCGATCGGGCAGCCTAAGGGAATGCATAAGCCATCCGTTCTGTTTCTCAATGACATGCGCTATATCAATACCGCACGGATTTTGGAAGTAAAGGCGCATATTGAACCGTCCTGTGCACAATTTAAAAGCATTGAGGAACGCGTATTTGCCATGATGAAGCATGCTTGTTCATGATAGGATAAGGGCATGGATGAGACCTCGAAAACATGGCTGGCGGCGGTATCGGCCGGTGCCGACTCAATGGCTTTGCTTTCCATGTGTCTGGAAAAAGGAATGTCGATCGCGGTGGCTCATGTCAATTACCACACGCGCAGGCAGTCGGAAGCGGAAGAGGCATATGTCCGTCAATTCTGTAAGGAGCATGATCTTGTCTGTCACGTAGAGAATCGCCCTTTTATGCCGCATGGAAATTTTGAGGCGTCCGCACGAACCTGGCGCTATGATTTTTTTGTTTCCATTGTAAGGCAATATGGATATAGCGGCGTGCTGATCGCGCATCAGGAAGATGATGTATTGGAAACCTATTGTATGCAAAGAGAAAGAAATATCATTCCTGCATACTATGGGATACAGGCGGAAACAAGATATGAAGGGGTTTTGATTCGCCGGCCTTTGCTTGCCTTTACCAAAGCGGATTTGGAAATGTATTGCCGGAAACATCATATATGCTATTTTCACGATGTCAGCAATGACGATCTTTCCTATGCGCGCAATCGCATCCGGCATATGGAAATTCAACCGCTTTCTTTGGCACAGCGAAAGTGCATGCGGGCGGAAATACAGCGAAAAAATGATGAACTTCAAAAATGCCGTATACAGGCGGAAACATATGCGGCCCATGGTGAAATCCGGCTTTCATTTTATCGTCATCTTGCCGAAGCGGATCGGCTGCTGCTGTTAAGAAAGATGATGCGGGCGGATCATGCCCGCCTGGCTCATATTCGCGAATGGGACCGGATTATTCTGAAAAGACAGGATTATGCTTTAAAAGCGAAGGATCGTCAGCTGGTGATTGCCAAGGGCGTATTGTGGGTCATGGCCATACCGCACGCATACGCGTTCACCTATGAAACGCGGCAAGATTTACAAAGGGCAAAAGCAAGATGGTTTCGTATAGAAGCGGGCCGTCCGGGTATCTATGCGTGTACCTTGAGCGCGGCGGATTTTCCCATAACGATCAGGACATGGAAAGAAGGGGACGCCATGACGATGCGCTTTGGTACTAAAAAAATAGGGCGTTGGTTTATTGACCGTAAAATTCCGCGTTGGCAAAGAGAGGTCTGGCCGCTTGTAACAGATCGAAACGGGAAAGTGATCATGGTGCCGGGAATCGGCTGTGATCGGCTTCATCATTCTAGTGAGCCGTCGTGTTGTGTGATACAATGTTTCCCGATGGAGGCTTATAAAGGATGAATCAGGACATCAAAAAAATTCTCATCGGGGAAGAAGAGATTCATGCCCGCTGCAAGGAACTTGGGCAGAAAATTTCACAGGATTATAAAGCAGCGGGATCCAGTCCGCTGTTAGTGGGTTTGCTGCGCGGATCGGTGCCGTTTCTGGCGGAATTGATTAAATATCTGGATCTGGACGCCCAATATGATTTTATGGATGTTACAAGTTATGCCGGCACGATGTCCACCGGCGACATCAAGATCGTCAAAGATCTGGATACCTCGATTGAAGGGCTGGATATTCTGCTTGTCGAAGATATCGTCGATACGGGCAAAACAATCGAAAGCGTAAAGAAACTGATGTATAACAAAGGGGCGCGTACCGTTAAGGTTGTGACCTTATTGAATAAGCCGAGCCGCCGGGTGGTGAATGAGTGGGCGGAGTATGTCGGCTTTGAAATTGCAAATGAATTTGTTGTCGGCTTCGGCATGGATTTTAATCAGCATTACCGCTGTCTGCCTTATGTCGGTGTCCTGAAAGATGAACGGTATCAAAACTAAGGAGTAAGAAATTTCATGCAGAAGAAAAGTGTAATGTACTATCTGCCGTATCTGATTGTGTTTGCGGCAATGATCAGTCTGTTTTATCTGAATTCGGAGCAGACGACAAAGACATTGAGCTATGATCAGCTGACCAAGACCATTCAGAAAGAAGATGTCACGGAGTCGGTTTTAAGTATCGGTTCCAATATCATCACCGTAAAGGGCACATATAAAACGGCGGAGGGGAAGACGGTTTCCTTTACCGCGACGGCGCCCGGGGATGAGGAAACGACGCAGATGCTTTTAAAAGAGCTGAAAGGAACGGTAAGCGTTGTGGACGCGGAAGCGTCCAATGCCTTTCTGGAAGCTCTGTTCTCATTGGTACCGATGATTGCTATTGTTATTCTGGGCGTCTGGATGATGAACCGCATGAGCAATGGCGGAGCGAATGCCAAGGCTTTTGATTTCGGCAAGTCGCGTGCACGTCTGGAAACAAAGTCACGGGTTCGCTTTGCGGATGTGGCCGGAGCGGATGAAGAAAAGCAGGAAATGGCGGAGATTATTGATTATCTTAAGTCACCGGCTAAATTTAAAAAAATGGGTGCGCGCATCCCGAAGGGGATTTTGCTGAGCGGTCATCCGGGAACTGGTAAGACCTTGCTTGCCAAGGCGGTTGCCGGAGAAGCGAATGTACCGTTTTATTCGATTTCCGGTTCAGATTTTGTCGAGATGTTTGTCGGCGTCGGCGCCAGCCGCGTGCGGGATATGTTTAAAAAGGCACAGCAGACGGCGCCATGTATCATCTTCATTGATGAAATTGATGCGGTCGGTCGGCAACGCGGAGCCGGGTTTGGCGGCGGACATGACGAACGCGAGCAGACCTTGAATCAGCTTCTGGTTGAAATGGACGGTATGGAAGATAACAGCGGGATCGTTGTCGTTGCGGCAACCAATCGTCCCGATGTTCTGGATCCGGCCTTGTTGCGTGCGGGCCGTTTTGACCGGCAGATTACGGTAGCCCTGCCGGATCGTAAGGGGCGTGAAGCAATCTTGAATGTGCATGCGCGCAATAAAAATTTTGCAGACGACGTGCATATGGATAACTTAGCCAAGCGGACGCCGGGTTTCAGCGGCGCCGATTTGGAAAATGTGTTGAACGAGGCGGCGATTCTTGCGGTTCGCAATCAGGAAACGCAGGTACACATGGCGGATATTGATGAGGCGATTGACAGGGTCATGATGGGGCCGGCAAAGAAAAGCCGCGTTTATGACGAAAAGACAAAGAAACTGGTCGCTTATCATGAATCCGGGCATGCGGTAATCGGTTTATTTCTGGATCATGCGCAGATTGTGCAGAAAGTGACGATTATTCCGCGCGGGTCGGCAGGCGGTTATAATCTGATGACGCCGGCCGAAGAGCGGATCATGCCGACGCGAAATGAGCTTCTGGCTGAGATTACCTCTTATATGGGCGGGCGCGTAGCGGAAGAAATGTTTTTCGATGATGTAACGACCGGCGCCAGCAATGATATCGAGCATGCGACAAATATCGCCAAGGATATGGTTACCCTTTACGGAATGAGCGATCTGGGACCGATCAAGTACAATTCCGGATCGACGCAAAATGTTTTTTTGGGCCGGGATTACAATAGTCCTAACGATGTTTCCGGACAAGTCGCTTTTGAGATTGACCAGGAAGTCCGCAAGATTGTCAACCATTGCCATGATAAGGCGCGGGCCGTTCTGGAAGAGCATAAAGCGGAATTGATTCGGATTGCCGAAGCTTTGATTGAAAATGAAACGCTGACGGCAGAGCAGATTCATCGGGCGGTTAAAGGAGAGCCGATTGAAGAGCCGAAACCGGAAAAGGTTGTGAGCGCAAATGATACACAGGAGAACAAGGCATAGTCCCTGTTCTTTTTTTATGTTGTAATTTTTCCTAGCTGTTAGGAAAAACAAGCATGGCGGGGAAAAGAGAGTCGTACTATGATGAAGAGGTGATCAGTAAACGACAAGAACAGATTATTCATATTTTGCAGTCGGGAGGCTGGAAAACGGGCACGGAAATTGCCGAAACGTTGGGCGTTACAAGCCGGACGGTACGTCATGATATCGCTTTGATTCGGGAAATATATCCATCTCGTCTGGAGGCCAGCGTGCGCAACGGCTATCGGATGAAAGAAGGGACAGGTCTGCATCCGCTTAAAACTTCTTCCCCTCTTCCCCAGACGGCTTCCGAGCGTCAGAAATATATTCTTTTGAAATTATTGACGGACGCAAAATCGTTAAACCTGATGCAGGTGTCCGCCGATCTGTATATCAGCAGCAATACGATTGATAATGACCTGGCACAGATTCGCTCCATGCTTTCAGGTGTCTATGAAGATCTGAAATTGCAGCGTAAAAACGGCACGATTTATTTGTTGGGCAGTGAACAGAGCAAGCGCCGTCTATATAAAGATATGCTTGCAAATGAGACCGCAGGCAATTTCTTGAACCTCAATGAGCTGGATAAGATGTATGAACATATCAACCTGCTGGAAATCAAAGAGATTTTGGAAGCCGTTTTGCAATCCTATGATTATAAAATACGCGAGGATATTTTCCCCTTTCTGATGATTCATATCGGGGTTTCATTGGATCGTCTGATGAAGCAGAATCTGGTTCAAAATGTCAAGTATGATGTCGCCCGCATTCACGAAAAAAAAGAATATCAGATATCGCGGCGTTTTTATGAAATTGTTTCCCAAAAGCTGGGGCTTGCCTATAACGATAATGAATGTATTTTGCTGGCCGTTCTTCTGATGGGCAAACGGGCGCAGAAAGTACGCAATGAAAGTGAAGCGGCTTTCGCGATGAATGAGTTGATTGATGAGATCATTGATCGCATTGAGGCCACCTATGCAATTGATTTCAGGCGGGATGAAAATCTGAAGGTGGGACTGAACTTACATATCACCAATTTATTGGATCGCATACAGCAGAATGTGAAGCTGGAAAATGTATTTCTCAAAGAAATCAAAAGCCATTATCCGCTGATCTTTGAAATGGCGGTTTTTGTCGGCAATATCATTGAAGAAAAGGGAATGCATATTTCGGAAGAGGAGCTTGGCTTTTTAGCTCTTCACCTTGGGGCGGCATATGATCGGCTGAATCTCAATCGTCAATATCATACGGTTTTAATCCAGCCCAGCAATGTCGGCCTGAGCACTTTATGTCAAAACAAAATCACCGATCATTTTTCTGACCGGCTGACGATTGATGCGACTTTGCAGTATTTTGAAAAGCGGCAGATCATGGGTTTGGCTCCGGATCTGATTTTGACGACGGTTCCTCTGCAGCATGATTTAGCCATACCGACCGTGCAGATTTCCATGTTTATGGCTGAAAATGATGAATTTAAAATTTTCAAGGCCTTGAATGATCTGGATCACAAGCGTCTGCGGGATGATTTTTCACGAACTTTGAAGAAGATGCTGAAAGAAGAATTTTTCTATCGCCATGTCAACCTGTCCAGCATGCAGGAAATACTGTCTTTTCTGTGTCGGGAAATGGAAGAGAAAAAATGTGTAAAGAAAGGTTTTTATGATTCGGTCATTGCGCGGGAAACCCTTTCTTCAACCGGTTTTGCACCGGGCTTTGCGGTACCCCATCCGCTTCATTTTTCCGCCATTCACTCCACGATCAGCATCGCCTTATTGCAAGAGCCGGTTCGCTGGGGAGAATATGAAGTAAAAACCATCTTTTTATTGGCGATTCGACAGGAAGATCGCGAAGCATTCCGCCTGTTCTGGGATTGGTTAAGCGCGGTGAGCGAACATCCCAAGCTGCTGGCGCAATTGCATGAAACAAAATCCATGGCCGAATTGATTCGCTTTGTGACGGCGGAACAGGAGAACATATGAGCAGGAAGAGCAAAAAAGAAATGTCGATAAAACAGAATGACGCGCCGATGTGGAAACGTTGGGCCGCATTTATTCTGGACTGGTATTTGAGCGGGGTTGTATCCATGGCTCCGGCGGCTTTGATGTGGAATTTAAAAAGCGGCGAAACTAAGGTCAATCTGGATATTGTCGGCTTAGGCCCTTCGGGCATCTGGGCAGCTGTGCTGGCGATTCTCATTCTGATAGCCTATTTTTATGTGCTTCCTTTATTTCTATGGCCAGGGCAGACACCGGGGAAGCGGCTTTTGTCCATTGCCATTGTGCAGGCAAATGGAAGTGCAGTTGACGCTAAGAGCCTTGCCTTGCGTCAGATCGTCATCTTGCTGTTTTTAGAAACCATATCGTTAATGACGGGAAATCCGATCGGATCCTTGTTGACGTTAATGACGAATGAGACAGTGGCGAAAATACTGTCTTATGCAAGCATGGTCCTGCTTGTCTTGTCGGTGTTGATGGCTTCATTTACGCCCTTTCATCAGGCCTTGCATGATCGTTTTGCAAAGACGAGAGTCATATGGATAAAGCGTGAGAACGCGGTGTTTTAGAAGGAGGAAAAAACATGGAAGCGATGGAGCAAATTTGTTTTCAGATCATTTCGTATACGGGGGAGGCAAAGAGCGATTACATTGAAGCGATGGGCGCGGCGCGGGAATATGATTTTGAAAAAGCCGAGCGCTTGATGAAAGAAGGAATGGCGGTCTTTGTTGAAGGTCATAAAGTACATGGGCAATTGATTCAGAAAGAAGCGGCCGGGGATAATGTACAGCTGTCATTATTGTTGATGCATGCGGAAGACCAATTGCTTGGTGCGGAAACCTTGAAGGTGATCGCGGATGAATTGATTGCTGTTTATAAAAAACTGCAGGCTAAGTAACCGTTTTCTTTTCCGCACTGTGCGGAAGCAGCATTGGGAACGCTGATGAAGCGCATGTGTTAGATTGAAGACAGAGAATAAAAAAGAAAGGGGATTTTCATTTGAATGAAACGGTTTTATCTTTTTTGCAATGCCGGAATGTCGACCAGCTTTCTTGCCAGCCGTATGCAGAAAGTTGCGGAAGAAAATCATCTTCCGATTGAGGTCAAGGCATTTTCGGACGCGGAGATGGACACAATTGTGACAACCTATCATCCGGACGTGATTTTGCTGGGGCCGCAAGTCAAGTATTTGCTTGACAAAGTCACGGAACGGTATGGCAAGGATTGCCCGGTTATGGTCATTGATTCAAAGGACTACGGAGTAGTTGATGGGGAAAGAGTTTTAAAGGCAGCCATGATGGCATATAAGGAGGGGAAAAAACATGCCTGAAAAGAAAAAGACGAATAAGCTTGAAGAATTGCTTGTTCCGGCGGCGAATGCGCTGTCCAGAAATAAGGTTCTGGTGGCGATTCGTGACGGTTTTCTGATTACGACACCAATCGTTATTATCGCGTCGATTTTCCTGATTATTACAAACTTTCCGATTCCCAATTGGAGCGAGCTGATTGCCAGCTTTGCAGGCGAAGGGTGGGAAGCGGCATTTGACCGCGTGACAACCGTCGGTTTCGACTGCATTTCGCTGATGGCGGTATTCGGGATCGGCTATGCGTATTCCCGGGAGCTGGGACTGGATAATAAGGTCGGCGGCGCAATTACGGCTTTGGTCAGCTTTTTGATACTGGCGCCACAGTCACATCCGGAATATGTGAATGAGGCGGGCCGCACATTCGGCGGTTTTGCGCTTCGCAATTTCGGTACCGCAGGAATGTTTTTGGCGATGATTACCGCTTTGGTTTCCGTGCGTATCTTTGCCTGGGCGATTAAAAAGAAATTGGTCATCAAACTTCCGGAGGGTGTACCGCCGGCAGTTGCGGAAAGCTTCGGCGCTTTGATTCCTTCCGGAATTGCGATGCTGGTGGCATTTATATTGGCGATCATCTTCTCCCACACATCCTATGAATATGCGCATAACTTTATCTATGAAATTTTACAGGCACCGTTGGTCGGCCTTGGTCGTTTCGCATGGTTCGAAGTTCTTTATCAGTTCTTGAGCACCTTGTTATGGTTCTTCGGTATCAACGGTCCGGCCGTTACCAACACGGTCTTTGCCCCGATTACCAAGGCGCTTACACAGGAGAACTTTGATGCGATGGCAGCCGGATTACCGATGAAGAATATCTTTACGGCCGGTTTCTCGGATTTCTTCTGCAACTTCGGCGGCGGCGGTTCAACGCTCGGTCTTGTGCTGATGATGAGCTTCATTGCCAAGAGCAAACGGATGAAGATGCTGGGAAGATTATCACTTCCGGCAGGTATCTTCGGTATCAATGAACCGATCATCTTCGGTTTGCCGATCGTTTTGAACCCGGTGATGGTCATTCCGTTCATCCTGACGCCGGTATTAAATACAGTTGTCGCCTATCTATTTACCATTATGCATGTCATGCCGATTACTTCCGGAGCAGTCTTGCCTTGGACATGTCCGATCGGCTTCTCCGGCTGGCTGATTACAGGGTCATGGACCGGCGCAATGGTACAGTTCATTTTATTGGCCATGAATATTCTGATTTATTATCCGTTCTTTAAATCTCTTGATACGAAATATCTGGAAGAAGAGAAGAATGCGGAAACAAAAGACAAGGACGATCTGGATAAACTCAGCTTTGATGATCTGAGCTTAGATTAAGCCATGAAAATCGTACTGATATTTGATCAGGGTCTTGCCGGAGCCGGCGGCAAAAGCAATCCGCATGTGGGCTTGAATGCCCAGCGGGGCGGCATCGGTTCCAGTTTGATGCTCCAGCCGAATTTTGATGCGATTCAGGCGGAAGTTGTCGCAACATTGTATTGCGGCAATGAATTTTACAAAGAAAATAAAGAAGAAGTCGTCACCAAGCTGGCGGCCATGGTCAAAAAACTGAATCCGGATTTTGCCGTTTGCGGTCCCTGCTTTAATTTTCCGGATTATGCAGAGATGGCGGCGAAGACGGCAGCGGTGATTATTGATAAGACGAATATCAAGGCGGTGGCGATGATGTCGGAAGAGAATAAAGACGTCATTGCGGAATATGCCAAGAAAGTTCCGATTGTCAGAATGCCGAAAAAAGGCGGGACAGGCCTGAGCGGGTCAATCGAAAATCTATGCAGTCTGTTGCAGGCAATGTACAGTAAAAGCGCGGATTGCGAAAGAATTCAGAAAGAAGTCTGTTACGAATGAAAGGGAGGCCTGCATTTGTTTTGCAGGCCTTTTGCATAAGGACACGCAATGAACAGCAAACGATTACGGGAAATACAAAAGCTCTTTTCCGTCAGCGGCGAAGAAGAGCGAATGGGGAAACTGTTTTTGGAAGCTTTTCAAAAACAAGGATTAAAAATTGCGAGCGATCGTCTCGGTTCTGTTTTCGGCATTCATAAAAGCAAAACTCCCGGGGCATATCGGGTGATGGTATCTTCGCCGCTTGATCGTTATGGTTTTATGATCAATGACATTCATGAAGATGGTACGCTTGGCTTTTTGCCCCTGGAAAATATGCATCCCTCTTCCCTTCTCCATCAGCGTGTACAAATATTGACGCGTTCTTATCAGCTGTTGGAGGGCGTCATCTGTGACAAGGCACATCACTATGCAGAGTCTTTTGATCATGAGGTGAAGGAGATGTGCATTGATACCGGCCGCACATTTCAAGAGGCATCGCGGGTGTTTACAATCGGCGATGTTGCCTGTCTGCATGCCGATATGGAATGGCTCAATACGCATTACATCAGCGCTTCCTCTCTGCATCCGGCCATATTCAATGAAGTGGTTCTGGAAGTGATGGAAGAACTTGTACAGGAAGAATTTCCTTTTGATCTTGCCTTGGGCGGTATCGGGCAGTCCATGATCGGTTATCGCGGCACCAAAACGATCACCCATGTCTTACAGCCGGATGTCTCCCTTGTCTTAACGGGCTTTGAGGGACGTTGCAGCAATGACGGTAAAACAGGCGGCGTTTTGATCGGTGCTTTTGATAAAGGGATGATTCCGAATCGTCGACTTTATCAAGATGTTCAGGATGTTCTTCATGTCGGCATGATCACCGGCGCTTTGCCCAATGACGGTTCTTTTATCCACAAGACGCAGAAAGGTGCAGCTGCCATATCCATCGGTATATTTGTGCGGAATATGGCCACCGCGGTTGAAATGGCGGACGAGCGGGATATAGACGCATTGAAAGAAGCGATCTGTACATATCTGCGCGCATTGACGCCAGCCAAGATCAAGCAGTTTACGTTCGGGAGAGAGAAATGAAAATTGAACGCTTACGACAGCTGAGTGATCTTTATGGTGTTTCCGGATATGAAGAAGAAGTGGCGAAATATATTCAGGAACATACAACGCTTCCCTGTCAACGGGACGGCCTGGGTTCTGTGATTACGCATTATGCAGGCATGGATTCACGGTTCAGCCTGCTGTTGGCGGCGCACATGGATGAAGTCGGCTTCATCGTCAAAGATATAACGGATGAAGGTTTTCTGCATCTGGAAATGATCGGCAGTATATGGCTCCATATGATTCCGGGGCAGTTATTTGCCGTGGTTACGGCAGAGAAAAAATGTCATATCGGCGTCATCGGCTCCCGTGTCAGCCACGGGCTTAAAAAAGAGCAGAAAGAACGCGTTGTTTCCATGGATGAGATTTATCTGGATCTTGGTGTTCGCCAACGAAAGATGGTGATCGAGGCGGGAATCGCCATCGGCGATATGGTTGTGCCTGTCCGTAATTTTGCACCGTTAATGGAACCGGGTTATTATCGGGGAAAAGCGTTGGATGATCGTTATGGGACAGCGGTGGTGATGACGGTGATGGAAGAAATACAAAAAGCGCATGCCGATATCTACGGCGCTTATACGGTTATGGAAGAGCCGGGACTGCGCGGGGCACGAACGGCTGCGGCCATGGTGCATCCTGCCCTTGCCATTGCCATTGATACAACGGCGGCCAAGGACACGCCTTTAGATCACAACCAAGTTCGTTTGGGTGATGGAGTTGTCATTTCCATGCTGGATTCGAATACGATTTACCATCGAAAATTTATGCGATATATCGAACAGCTTTGTCAAAAGAAAAATATTCCGCATCAATATGCCGTTTTTATTGCGGGCGGTACGGATGCGGGAAATATACATAAGCTTTATGAAGGGGCAGTCACGATGACACTTTCATTACCGATCCGCTACATGCACACCAACACTTCCGTGATCAATGTGAAAGATGGCGACGCCTGCATTGCTTTATTGAAAGCGATTATAGAAGATCTGACATATGAGAAGTTTCAAGAATTGGAGGGCAATAGAGGATGTATGGAATGATCGCGACATGGCGCATGGCTTTAGAAGGCATGGAGAAGGGATTAGATGCTCTTTGTGAAAAGAAAGATGCGGAAACAGCTTTAGAAACCGCAATCAGAGAAGTGGAAGATTTCCCTTATTATAAGTCGGTGGGGTATGGGGGATTGCCGAATGAGGAAGGGGAAGTGGAGCTGGATGCCGGGTTCATGAATGGAAATACGCTGGGTATCGGCGCCATTATGGCGGTGCATGACTGTGCCCATCCGATTTCGATTGCCAAAGCCTTAAGCAAAGAAGAAGTGAATTGTGTCTTAAGCGGAGAAGGTGCGGAAAAATATGCACATTTCAATGGCTTTGAGAGAAAAAACATGCTGACGGACAGAGCAAAATGGTTTTATAACCAACGTGTCAAGGAAAACGCCGTCAGTCTGAAACCGTATGCCGGACACGATACGGTGGGAATGGTGAGTCTGGATCAAAGCGGGTTAATCTGCGCGGGAACCAGCACCTCGGGTCTGTTTATGAAAAAGAAAGGCCGCGTTGGCGATTCGCCTTTGGTCGGCTCCGGTTTTTATGCGGAATCGGCCATCGGGGGAGCGGTGGCGACCGGGCTTGGCGAAGATTTGATGAAAGGCTGTATTTCTTATGAGATCGTGCGTTTAATGCAAATGGGAATGACAGTGCAGAAAGCTTGTGAAACAGCCGTCAGAAATCTGGATGAAAAGCTCAGAAGCGCACGGGGAAAAGCGGGCGACCTTTCCGTGGTGGCGATGGACAGACAGGGTCATTTTGGCTGTGCGGCCAATATCGACGGTTTTTCATTTGTCGTCGGTCTGGAGACGCTTCCGTTAACGGTATATCTTTGCCGGCGGAATGCGGACGGCACATGCGGATATGAAAAGGCGAGTGAAGAATGGATGAGCAATTATATGAAGGAGCGGATGCGCCCGCTCGGAGAAAGAAATGAAAAATGAAATTTTGCAGTCCTGCGATGAAATATTTGAAGAGATGATCGCCTCTATCCGTCATCTTTGCCGCATTGATTCTAGACGCACCCCCGCACAACCTGGTGCGCCATATGGAAAAGGCTGCCGCGATTGTCTGGAAGAAGCGATGAAAGAAGCGCAAAAGCTGGGCTTTTATACGGATATCTGGCAAGATCAGGTGGGCATTGTCTCTGTGGATGAGCGGCGGGAGTATATCGGTATTGCCGGTCATCTGGATGTCGTCGATCTGAATGGAACGTGGAAGTATGATCCCTTTGCGGCTTCGGTTGCGGACGGCAGAATTTATGCGCGCGGGATTTTGGATAATAAAGGGCCAATGACGGCTTGCCTGTATGCGGTTTATGCATTGAAAAGGATTCATTATATCTTTCCGACCAATGTTCATCTGTTGTTTGGAACCGATGAAGAAACCGGAATGGAAGATATGACGGGTTATTTTCAAGAACATGAAGCGCCGTTATTCGGCTGGACGCCGGATTGTAAGTATCCGGTTGTCTATGCGGAAAGAGGGAGGGCCGTATTTGTTTTTGAAACGGCAAGCACTAACAGAGAGGCATTTTTCGCATTTGTTAATGATGAGATTTTAAACAAGCCTGTGTTGGAAGAGAGTTTTCATATTGCATATGATTCCCTCGAGTTTGGAAAAAATCAGATTCGTAATGTGCAGTTGACGGAGCGGGAGGGGAAAATGCAGGTACAGTTGGTCATTTCCTATCCGGCGAATGTTACCGTTAAACAGATGGAAGAAGAACTGCGTAAGCATGAAGCAAACGATATCCATGTCCGTCTGGTATCCAATCTGGATCCGGTTTACTTTGATAAGGAAAATCCGTTTGTGAAGGTATTGGAAAGATCCTATGAAGAAATCATGCATGAAGACGGCAGTGCCGTTACGACAACAGGGGGAACCTATGCCAAGGTAATTCCGCACATTGTGCCTTACGGACCGTCGTTTAAGGGTCAGAAAGGAATTGGCCATATGCCGGATGAGTGGATGAATATTGCCGATCTGAAAAAGAATCTGTATATCTACGCCTGGAGTCTTTACAACATTTTGGAGAAAACAAAAAGATGAAAACGATTTTAGAAGTGTGTTGCGGCAGCTATGGAGACGTGCTGGCGGCCAAAGCGGGAGGTGGGGATCGTGTGGAGCTGAACAGCGCGCTCAGCGCCGGCGGTCTGACGCCGGGCATGGGAATGTTTATGAAGGCTAAAACATGCGGTCTTCCGATTATATGCATGGTTCGTCCGCGCGGCTCCGGCTTTCAGTATGATCAACAGGATCAGGAAACGATGTTCGCGGAGGCGGAGTTGTTTTTAAAGCAGGATGCCGCCGGGATTGCTTTCGGTTTTTTGCATGCGGATTTTACGATAGATGTGGAAGCGAGCGGACGGATGATCAACTTGATTCATACCTATGGAAAGACGGCGGTTTTTCATCGCGCGTTTGACTGCCTCAATGATATGGAAGAGGGTATAAAGCAGCTTATTTCTCTTGGCGCGGATCGTGTTTTGACAAGTGGTTTGTGCGCTACGGCGGAACATGGCATCAATCATTTGCGTTATTTGCAGGCGCAATATGGAACGCAGATTGAAATTCTGGCCGGCGGAGGGGTGCGGCCATGCAACGCGGCGCTTATTTTGCAAAAGACGGGCGTATGTCAGCTGCATTCCAGCTGTAAAACATACTTCCATGATCCGACCGGAGAAAATAATGGCATATCTTACGCGACTTACAAAGATGGTGCATATGAAGTCGTGGATCAAAACCAAGTCAGGGAATTGAAAAAAGAAATGGAGAGAACAGAAAAATGAAACGTCTTGGAATTTCGGTTTATCCGGAGCAGTGTACGGAAGAAGAATGGAAATCTTATTTGACCAAAGCGGCCGGATATGGCTTCACACGTGTTTTTACCTGCTTTATTTCGACAAACGAAACAAGGGAAGAGATGAAAGACCGATTTCAGAAATTTTGCCGCTTTGCGCATGAGAAAGGTTTTATTGTCAGTGCCGATACCAATCCTGTGGTTTTTTCCAAACTTGGCGCCTCGCCAAAAGATCTTTCGATTTTTCATGAAATCGGTGTGGATATTATCCGTCTGGATGGCCGCTTTTCAGAAATAGAAAATGTACAGCTGTCTTATAATCCATATGATATCAAGATTGAGTATAATTCCAGCACGGATATTGATATGGAGAATCTGCTGGCGGCCGGGGCGAATAAGGATCGCATGTGCATGTGTGCGAATTTTTATCCACAGCGCTATACGGCCATGAGCCTGAAACGTTATGAAGAGCTGATGGGCCGCTATCAAAAGACGGGTCTTTTAAATGCCAGTTTTGTATCCAGCCAGAAAGAGCACACCTATGGGCCATGGTCTTATTGCCCGCATCTGCCGACGCTGGAAATGCATCGTTATCTGCCGATTGATTTGCAAGCGCGGCATACATTTGCGCTTGGATATGTTCATGATGTCCTGATTGGAAACGCCATTGCGGATGATCGGGAATTGGAAGCGATGGGGCATGCATTCTATGATTTCGTCAAGTTCAAAGTAGAAACAGATAAAGAAACAACGGAACTGGAAAAGAGGATTTTAAAAGATGATATTCATGTAAATCGTGGTGAAAATGAAATCATGCTGCGTTCCTCTTATCCTCGTATTGCTTATCAGAATGAAAAAATTACGCCGCGGCCGCATGGACGGAAGACTTTTGAAAAAGGCGATGTATTGATTGTCAACGCGAATTATAAAAAATACGCGGCTGAGGTTTTAGTGATTCAAAGTACGATTGAAGCGGACGATACATATAATTATGTCGGCCATCTCAAGGCGCATGAAGATATTCTGTTGTCCTGCGTCCATCCGCGTCATCCGTTCGGATTTATTCTGGAGGAGGAAAAGTAGGGCATGAAGCAGGAACGCTTTCGCCTGGAAAAGGATTCCATCGGCGAGAAAGAAGTACCGATTGATGCTTATTACGGCGTGCAGACATTGCGGGCTTATGAAAATTTTACGATTACGGGCTTGCGTTATCCGACGGAGATGATCGTCTCTATTGCCCAGATCAAGAAAGCGTGCGCCGTGACGAATTATCAGGTCAGGCGGCTGGATGAGAAACGCTGTTGCGCGATCATTGAGGCATGCGATCAGATCATCGCCGGGAAATATCATGATCAGTTTATTGTCGATCCGATTCAAGGGGGAGCAGGAACCTCGATGAATATGAATGCCAATGAGGTAATTGCTAATCTGGCCAATGAAATATTGGGCGGAAAGAAAGGGACATATGATCCGGTACATCCCAATGATCATGTGAATTTCGGGCAATCGACAAATGATATTTTTCCTTCATGCGGAAAGCTGACGGCTTTGAAACTGCTGGTGAAAACAACAGCGCAGCTGAAACGCCTGCATGTGGCATTATTGCAAAAGGCGGAAGAATTTGATCACGTTATTAAAATGGGGCGCACGCAGCTGCAGGATGCGGTGCCGATTCGCTTAGGACAGGAGTTTCATGCTTATGCCATGGCGATCGAGCGCGACATTGACCGCTTTATGCAAGCGCAGGATGAAATGCGTTCATTGAATATCGGCGGTACGGCGATCGGGACAGGATTAAATGCGGATGTGCAATACTTGAAGAAAGTTGCCGAAAATATTTCGCTTATTTCCGGAATGCAGATGCATCAGGCCAAAGATCTGATTGACGCGACGCAGAATCTGGATGGTTATGCGGCGGTATCCGGCATAACCAAGACTTGTGCGGTCAATCTTTCCAAGATAGCCAATGATTTACGGCTGATGAGCTGTGGGCCAAGGTGCGGGCTGAATGAAATCCATCTGCCGGCAAAGCAGAATGGTTCCAGTATCATGCCCGGGAAAGTCAATCCGGTTATTCCGGAAGTTGTCAATCAGGTGGCATTCAATGTGATCGGAAATGATTTGACCATCACGATGGCCGCCGAAGCCGGGCAATTGGAATTGAACGCCTTTGAACCGGTTATCTTTTATAATCTGTTTCATTCCATTGAGCAGCTGGAGCATGTCATTCAAACTTTCGTGGATAACTGTATTGTGGGCATTGAAGCGAATGTGGAACATTGCCAAGAGCTGGTCGATCATTCGGTCGGCATCATTACTGCCATCTGCCCTTATGTCGGCTATACCAAAGCGGCTTCTCTTGCGAAAGAAGCGATCAAAACGGGAGCGAATGTGCGCGACTTGATTTTGCGGGATCAGTTGTTGACGAAAGAAGAACTGGATGTCATTTTTGATCCTTATGCCTTGAGCGAACCGGGCATTGCCGGTATGGAGACCATGATTCAAGATGGAAAATATGCACGATAATCAGTTTCGTATGGAACGCGACAGTCTTGGCGAAGTGCGCGTTCCGCTTGAACACCTTTGGGGCGCCCAGACACAGCGTTCGTTTGAAAATTTTTTGATTGGACAGCCGCAGGAGCGTATGCCGATGGAGATCATCTATGCTTTTGCCCAATTAAAAAAAGCATGCGCCAAAGCCAATCATCAATTAAGGCCTGCATGCATAACGCAAAAAAAACAAGATGCGATTATAGCCGCATGTGATGCGATTTTAGATGGTCGTCTGGATGATGAATTTCCGCTTGTCGTTTTTCAAACCGGTTCGGGTACGCAGACGAATATGAATGTCAATGAGGTGATTGCTCATTATGCAAAGGGATTGCATCCAAATGATGATGTCAATGCGTCACAATCCAGCAATGATACTTTTCCCAGTGCCATGCATATTGCTTTTGTAAGTGCGCTTGAAACTTCACTGTTGCCTAGCTTACAGCGATTAAAAGATACTTTTTTGCGGAAAGAAAAACAGTTTCAGGGAATTATGAAAGCCGGGCGCACACATATGATGGACGCGGTTCCATTGCGCTTTTCACAAGAATTATCCGGATATCGCTTTTCATTGGAACAGGATGAGAAGCTGTTAAGGCAGAATATGGATTATCTGAAAGAACTGGCGATCGGCGCCACGGCGGTCGGTACGGGTTTAAATGCGCCCAAAGGATTTGACAGCGAGGTCTGTCGTGCTTTGCAAGAGCAGATGCATATCGCCTTTGTGCCGGGGAAAAATAAATTTCACGCATTGACTTCGCTGGATGAGATCGTGGTGACGCATGGGGCGCTCAAGGCTCTGGCCATGGATATGTTCAAGATGGCAAACGATATCCGCTTAGCTGCCAGCGGCCCGCGCTGTGGTTTGAATGAACTCATTCTGCCTGCCAATGAACCGGGATCCAGCATCATGCCCGGCAAGGTCAATCCGACGCAGTGTGAACAAGTTACGCAGGTGGCCGTACAGATTGCCGGCAATGACGCGTCAATCAGCTTTGCGGCCAGTCAGGGGCAATTTGAGCTGTGTGTATTTTTCCCGGTGACAGCATATAATTTTCTGCAGTCCATGCGGCTGTTGGCACAATCCATGGACAGCTTTCGCATCCATCTTTTGGAAGGATTGGAAGTCAACAAGGAGCAGATGTGTGAAAATCTGCATCGCTCGCTGATGTTGTCGACGCTTTTATCGCCGGCCATCGGTTATGAAAAGGCGGCACAGATTGCGCAGCTGGCGCATCAAAATAAATGGACCTTAAAAGAAGCGGCCATACAATCGGGTTATATGACGGCTGATGAATTTGATCAGGTATGCGATCCTGAAAAGGCGATATAGAAAGGGACAAAAAATGGGAGTATATGAAGATTCACTGAAACTGCATGAAAAACTGCAAGGGAAGATTGAAGTTGTTTGTCGAATGCCGATTAAAACCAGGGAAGATCTCAGTCTTTTGTATACGCCCGGTGTAGCGGAAGCGTGTCGGCAGATTGAAAAGAATGAAGAGCTGTCTTTTACGCTGACGCGTCGGGGACATTTGGTTGCGGTGATTACGGATGGTACGGCGGTTTTGGGGCTTGGGGATATCGGCCCGGCGGCAGGAATGCCGGTTATGGAAGGAAAGTGCGCACTGTTCAAGGCGTTTGGGGATGTCGATGCGATTCCGCTTTGCATTGATTCTAAAAGCACAGATGAAATAGTTGATATCATTACGCGCTTAGCGAAGAATTTCGGCGGCATCAATCTGGAAGACATTGCCGCTCCGCGGTGTTTTGAGATTGAAAGGCGTTTGCGCAAAGCGCTGGATATTCCGGTTTTCCATGATGATCAACATGGTACGGCGATTGTCGTGGCGGCGGCTTTGTTGAATGCATGTAAGGTAACGAAAAAGAGCATGGATCATATGACGGTTGTGATCAACGGCGCGGGAGCGGCCGGATGCGCCATTGCCGATCTTTTGCTAAAAATGGGTATATATAATCTGATCCTGTGTGATCGTAACGGCATTTTAGATGCGCAGGATCAGGCATTGAATCCGGTGCAGAAAGAACTGGCCATGCGCACCAATCGCGGCGGATGTAAGGGACACTTGCCGGAAGCATTGGTTGATGCGGATGCGTTTATCGGTGTTTCCAAAGGTCATCTTCTAAGTGCTGAAATGGTTTCGCTCATGAAAGATGGAATCGTATTTGCATTGGCTAATCCGGAGCCGGAAATTGATCCTGACGAAGCGCTGAAAGGCGGCGCAAAAGTTGTCGGTACCGGCCGCAGTGATTATCCCAATCAGATCAATAATGTTCTGGTTTTTCCGGGTATTTTTAAAGGTGTTCTGCAGGCGCGTGCGGCAAAAATTACCGATGCGATGGAAATTGCGGCCGCATATGCGATTGCTTCCATGATTCCGGATACAGAACTTTCATCGGTGAATATCCTGCCGTCACCGTTGGATAAACATGTGGCGGATGTCGTGGCGCAAGCCGTATATGCGCAAGCCAAAAAGTGAATAACTCATGCGGATATGTGAAATCTGTCAATTTGCTCCGCTCGACAGCAGGTTTGTATAGATCTTGTGCAGGGCGATGTATTCTTGGCGCAGACTGTATTTATAAGCGGTCTTGATTTCCGCCTGATGCAACGAGGGCAAAGTTTTGTTTATCATCATTCGGGCGCGCTGTATAAATTCCGCCTGATTCTGCGCCTTATAGACATTTTCACCGTCAATGAGCCAGTCGGCGTAAACGGGAATATCGCGGACGAGTGTCGGCGTACCGCAGGACAGTGCTTCCAGAACGACAATTCCTTCGGTTTCTTCATAGCTCATAAAGGCAAACAGGCTGCAGCCGCAATAAGCTTCATGCAGCTGCGATTGACTGACATAGCCGGGAAATGTAATATTGGCCGGTGCGTTTCGCAGCGCGTTTTTGACGGTTTCCGTCTGCAAAATCGGATCGGTATATCCAAACCAGAAAAAGTGCGCATCCGGCATGTGCCTTGCCAGATCAATAAAATCCGGCAGACCTTTCCGTTCCATAAAATGGCCCACGGAAATGATGACGGTATCGGTTTCATTTAAGCCGTAGCGGTTACGAAAGCGAAGGCCCGCTTTTTTGCTTGGGCGAAAAAAAGAAGTATCGACGCCGTTGGAAATCGTAAAAATATCTTTTTTAACGCCGATGCTCGACAATTGATTTCGGGAGTAGCGTGTCGGGGTAATCACGCAGTTTCCAAGGCCATAGCAGAAGCGGATCCAGCTTTGAAAAAAGGTGGATAAATAATTGGATCCCTTGAATGAGTTTTTGAAATCTCCTTCTGTCGAGTGACCGTAATAGATGACTTTAATATGATGCATACGTGCGTACAGAGCCATGATAACGGCATCGGGAAGTACAGTGTTGATGTGGATGATATCCGTATCGGGGGTCGGGTAGGGCAAGACGATCACATCGGATTCTTTCAACATCTGCTCTTGGTGAAGGATTGCCTGTCCGATGCCGCTTTTTTGAATCAGATGCATGCCGCCGCGATAAATGCATACTTTCATCAGCGAACTCCTCCTAATAAGCGAAGCAGATTATGGAAGGCATATTCCAGTCCAAGACTGTACAGGGCAATGGATGCCGGTTTACCGAGCATAAGAATCAGGCAGAAGACGGACAGCTTCATTTCCGTCGTTCCGGCCAGATAGCATAGAAAGTCATCCGGCGCCATCGGCAGAAAGATGGCCAGGGCAAACATTTTATCGAAGGTATGCTGATCGCTCGTCCATTTTCCGTATTTTTCCAACAGCCGGGTACTGAACATTTTTTTTAAAAGACCGGCTCCGTACGTGCGGGCAATCAGAAAGGCAAAAAAGGAGCCTAAGCAAATGCCGATATAGTTGTAGAGAAATCCATGCCAGGCGCCAAATAACAATACCCCTGCCAGGCATCCAAGCCCGCCGGGGATGATCGGAAAGATAACCTGCAGAATCTGCAGGAAAATAAAGATGACGCCTGCCCAGATACCGGATTTATCCAGAAAAGATTTAAGTGCATTTTGATCGGTAAACAAGCCGTGTTTCCAAGCCAAAATATAAACAATCAGCATAAGTAAAAGGGAAGCGATTGTCAGCACATGGATCACAGTGCTCTTTTTTTCGGCCATATCGGTTTCCTTTCTGCATGTTTATCATAGCCGACCAAAGGGGCCTGTCAATGGTTCTTAATAGAGTTTTAAGAAGCTCATTTTCAAGAGCATTCGCTATAATAGACGCGGAGGTAAAGGAAAATGCAGGAAGTCTTGAAGAAGCGCAGCGAAATGGATCCGGCGTATGAATGGGATCTTGCCAAGCTGTTTGCTGATGATCAAAGTTGGGAAAAAGCTTTTGCGTCTTTAGATGAAGGCGTAGAAAAAGCCATGGCTTATAAAGGAAAGCTGAAAGACGCCGCGACGATTAAAGCTTTTTTAGAGGCGCGCAAAGAAGTGCTTTTGAAAGCTGAGGACGTATCTTGTTACGCCTTTTTGCGGCACAGTGAAGATACGCGTGAACAGGCGGCGCAGTCCATGGTGGCCCGCATCGGAATGTGGATGGCGCAGGCGGAAGCTAAGCTGTCTTTTGCGGAGCCTGAAATATTGTGTCTGGATGAGAAAGTATTACGGGCGATCGCGGATGATCCGGAGATGGCGGAATACGCTTTTATGCTGCATAATCTGCTGCGGCAGAAACCGCATACGTTATGTGAAGGGGAAGAAGCGATTCTGGCTAAGATTTCAGATGCGCTTTCGGCCAGCGGTACGGCGGCGGAAAGCCTGATGGATTCAGATATGGTATTTGCTCCGGTTCAGGATGAGCGTGGTGAGGAACATGAGCTGACCGGATCAAGCTATATTCCGCTGCAGATGTCGACGGATCGGACACTGCGTAAAAACAGTTTTGAAAACTATTATAAGGAGTTCCAACAGCATATCACGACCTTTGCGGCCACATATGCGGGAACGGTCAAAGCTTGGGTGGCGGAAGCGAATATTCGTCATTATGCAAGCTCGCGGGCGATGTCGCTGGCCGTGGATAACATTCCGGAAAGTGTCTATGATCAGTTGATTGACAGCGTGCATCGAAATATGGACAAGATGTATCGCTATGTGCGTTTACGCAAGCGTCTGTTGAAAGTGGATGAACTGCATTATTACGATCTGTATGCCCCATTGGTCATGAATAAAGGGAAATCATACACGTATGAACAGGCTAAACAGATGGTATTACAGGCGGTAAAGCCGTTAGGCGACGCCTATGTTGGGCGGGTTGCAGAAGCCTATCGTGATCATTGGATTGATGTATATCCGAATCAGAATAAATCGGGCGGAGCATATTCTTCGGGCACTTATCGTTCCGTACCTTATATTTTGCTCAATTACAACGGCAGTCTGGATAATGTATCGACTTTGGCACATGAGATGGGGCATAGTCAGCATTCTTGGCTGACGAATCATACACAGCCGTTTCAATATGCAGGATATACCATGTTTGTCGCGGAAATCGCCTCGACGGTGAATGAGAATCTGCTGATTGAACAATTGTTGAAACAGGAACAGGAGCCTGAGGCACGTCTGTTATTGCTGAATCAATATCTGGAAGGATTTAAGGGGACGGTTTATCGCCAGACGATGTTTGCGGAGTTTGAAAAGGAGGCGCACGCGATGGCAGAGCGTGGAGAATCACTGGATTCGCATGCTTTGAGCGCTTTGTATCGTAAATTAGTCACCTTATATTTTGGTCAGGATCTTGTCATGGATGAACAGGTTCAATATGAGTGGGCGCGTATTCCGCATTTCTATCGTCCCTTTTATGTGTATGTATATGCAACCGGGTATGCAAGCGCCACGGCATTAAGCAATATGATCTTGCAAGAAGGCCAGCCGGCTGTAAAACGGTATCTGGAATTTTTGTCTATGGGCAGTTCGCAATATCCGCTGGATGAATTAAAACATGCCGGAGTGGATTTGACTTCCGCGAAGCCGATTGATCATGCTTTGCAAAAGTTTGAAGACATTTTGGCGGATGCGGAGCGGACAGCCGAGCAGCTTGGGCTTTAATGCAAGCAAAACATGCCTGTATAAATATTTGCATTTGAACAAAAGTTCGGAAAAGCAAATCCGGACTTTTATTTGTTTCGTCATCACATCGTGTTTCTGAATGAGTTGTTTTTTCATATTACACCATTTTCATGAAAACGAATCACAACCGCTTTCATACAGAGGTTTTCTCTTCCCGCACGCATACGGGGGGGGGGTATAATGTCCCTGATTAAAGATCATCGCATCTGTTTGATGTCATTTTAGTTGGGGGTAATACATGAGAAATCAGTTGAAGAAATGGTTCGCTGTTTTGATGGCCATGGTTTTAGGTATGCCGGGATATGGGCTGTCTGCTAAGAATATAACAACAAAGGCGGAAGATG